>JBKTKK010000086.1:0-7861 GCA_047242405.1 Lachnospiraceae bacterium
CAAAAAGACTGGGAATGTCATTGTGGTAAATATAAGAAAATCAGATATAAAGGTGTAATCTGCGATCGTTGTGGCGTAGAAGTAACGAAATCGAACGTTCGAAGAGATCGTATGGGTCATATCGAATTAGCAGCACCTGTTTCCCATATCTGGTATTTTAAAGGTATCCCAAGCCGAATGGGATTAGTTCTAGATGTATCGCCTAGAACACTGGATAAGGTTTTGTATTTTGCTTCTTACATCGTATTGGATAAGGGAAATACAGACCTTCAATATAAACAAGTACTTTCTGAAAAAGAATTTCGTGATGCAGTAGAAAAGTGGGGCTATACCGCTTTCCGTGCAGGTATGGGTGCAGAAGCCATCCAGGAGTTGCTAAGGGCAATTGATCTTGAAAAAGAGTCAGAAGAATTACGCACAGCATTAAAAGATGCCTCTGGACAGAAACGTGCAAGAATTATTAAGCGTCTAGAAGTAGTAGAAGCTTTTCGCAATTCCGGAAATAAACCGGAATGGATGATTATGGATGCCATTCCGGTAATTCCGCCGGATTTACGTCCAATGGTTCAATTGGATGGTGGACGTTTCGCTACATCTGATTTAAATGACTTATATAGAAGAATTATTAATAGAAATAACCGCCTTGCTCGTTTGTTAGAGTTAGGTGCACCAGATATTATTGTTAGAAATGAAAAAAGAATGCTTCAGGAAGCGGTTGATGCATTAATTGATAATGGTCGTCGTGGGCGTCCAGTAACTGGTCCTGGTAATCGTGCATTAAAATCATTATCTGACATGTTAAAAGGTAAGCAAGGTCGTTTCAGACAGAACTTACTTGGTAAACGTGTTGACTACTCTGGACGTTCGGTTATTGTAGTAGGACCAGAACTTAAAATATATCAGTGTGGTCTTCCAAAAGAAATGGCGATTGAATTATTTAAGCCTTTTGTTATGAAAGAATTAGTAGCAAACGGTATCGCACATAATATTAAGAGTGCCAAGAAAATGGTTGAAAAACTTCAACCAGAAGTATGGGACGTATTAGAAGATGTAATTAAAGAGCATCCGGTAATGTTAAACCGTGCTCCTACACTTCACCGTCTTGGTATTCAGGCCTTTGAGCCAATCTTAGTAGAAGGTAAAGCGATTAAGCTTCATCCTCTTGTTTGTACTGCATTTAACGCTGACTTTGACGGCGATCAGATGGCGGTGCATTTACCGTTATCGGTAGAAGCACAAGCAGAATGTCGTTTCCTTTTATTGTCACCGAATAACTTATTAAAGCCTTCTGATGGTGGTCCAGTTGCCGTTCCGTCACAGGATATGGTTCTTGGTATTTACTATCTAACTCAGGAAAGACCAGGCGTTAAAGGGGAAGGAAAGCTGTTTAAGAATGTTAATGAAGCTATATTAGCATACGAAAATGAAGCGATTACATTACACTCTAAGATTAAGGTGCGTATGTTTAAAAAACGCCCAGACGGTTCTATTATACATGGAACAGTTGAATCTACATTAGGACGTTTCATTTTTAATGAAATTTTACCTCAAGACTTAGGGTTTGTTGATCGTTCTATCCCTGAAAATGAATTAAACCTTGAGGTTGATTTCCACGTAGGTAAAAAGGGATTAAAGCAAATTCTTGAGAAAGTAATTAATACCCATGGTGCTACAAAGACAGCAGAAGTTCTAGATGCTATTAAAGGAATGGGTTATAAATACTCCACAAGAGCTGCTATGACAGTATCAATTTCGGATATGACAGTCCCTCCTGAAAAACCTGAACTAATTAAAAAAGCTCAGGATACAGTTGACCTTATTGCAAAGAACTTTAAGCGTGGTCTTATAACCGAAGAAGAACGTTATAAAGAAGTTATTGAAACATGGAAAACGACGGATGATACATTAACACATGCCTTATTAACAGGACTTGATAAATATAATAACATCTTTATGATGGCCGATTCCGGTGCCCGTGGTTCTGATAAGCAAATTAAGCAGCTTGCTGGTATGCGTGGTTTGATGGCTGATACAACTGGTCATACAATCGAATTGCCAATTAAGTCTAATTTCCGTGAGGGTCTAGACGTACTGGAATACTTTATATCTGCTCATGGTGCTCGTAAAGGTCTTTCCGATACAGCCCTTCGTACAGCGGATTCTGGTTACTTGACAAGACGTTTGGTTGACGTATCACAAGATGTAATTGTCCGTGAAATTGACTGTTGTGAAGGTAAAGAAATTCCATTTATGGAAATTAAAGCTTTTGTGGATGGTCAAGAAATTATCGAAGATTTGCAAGATCGTATTACAGGTAGATTTATCGCAGAAGATATTGTAGATCCAGATACGGGAGATTTGATTGTTAGGGCGAATCATATGGTAACACCAAAACGTGCTGTTGCCGTTATGAATGTATTAAATAAGCTTGGTAGAAATACCATTAAGATTCGTACTGTTTTAACATGCCGTTCCCACATTGGTGTTTGTGCAAAGTGCTATGGATCCAATATGGCGACGGGACAGCCGGTGCAGGTAGGAGAAGCAGTTGGTATTATTGCTGCACAGTCGATCGGTGAACCTGGTACACAGTTAACGATGCGTACATTCCATACAGGTGGTGTTGCCGGTGGAGATATCACACAAGGTCTTCCTCGTGTCGAAGAACTTTTTGAAGCAAGAAAACCAAAGGGACTTGCAATTATTGCAGAATTTGGTGGTATTGCTAATATTAAAGATAGTAAGAAAAAACGTGAAATTACAATTACTGATCCAGAGACAGGGAATTCTAAAACGTATCTAATTCCTTATGGATCCAGAATCAAGATTCAGGATGGTGTTTTCCTTGAAGCGGGTGATGAACTAACAGAAGGTAGCGTAAATCCGCATGACATCTTAAAGATTAAAGGGGTGCGTGCTGTTCAGGATTATATGATTCAAGAAGTACAGCGTGTATACCGTTTGCAAGGTGTTGAAATTAATGATAAGCATATTGAAGTTATTGTTCGTCAGATGTTAAAGAAAATCCGCATAGAAGAAAGCGGAGATAGCGATGTATTACCTGGTGTTTCTATGGACGTTCTTGATTATGATGACATGAATGAAAAATTAATAAGTGGAGGAAAGAAACCTGCAGACGGAAAGCAAGTAATGCTTGGTATTACGAAGGCTTCCTTGGCAACAAATTCATTCCTTTCTGCTGCATCCTTCCAGGAAACAACAAAAGTACTGACAGAAGCTGCCATTAATGGTAAGGTTGACCCATTAATCGGTCTTAAGGAAAATGTAATTATCGGTAAGTTAATTCCAGCTGGTACTGGTATGAAGAAGTATCAATCGATTAAATTAGATTCAGATGTAGACGAAGAAGAGATTGAATTATCCGAAGAGTTTATGGATGAAGAACTTACTCTCGTTGAAGATCTTGAAGAAGAAGATGTATTATTAGATGATACATTAGAAGAGAATTTTGAAGAGTCTGAGTTTGATTTGGATGAGTAAAACAAGAAAAGGCGCACCCTTGGGTGTGCCTTTTCTACAATAGATAAGGAGTTATGGGTATGAAAATAATTATAGTGGGCTGTGGAAAAGTAGGAAGGACATTGGCAGAACAGCTGACAGCTGAAAAGCATGAAATAACTATAATTGATAACAATCCAGATGTTTTGCAGAATGCGATTCATTCCCTTGATGTTATGGGAGTGGTGGGGAATGGCGCTCGTCTTCATACGCAATTAGAAGCGGGAGTAAAGGAAGCGGATTTACTGATTGCGGTGGCTACCTCCGATGAGTTAAACTTGCTTTGTTGTCTCATAGCTAAGAAAGCTGGTGGTTGCCAAACAATTGCGAGAGTTAGAAATCCGGAATATAATGATGAAATAAGTTTAATAAAAGAAGAATTAGGATTGTCCATGCATATAAATCCTGATCGGGCTGCGGCAAGTGAAATGGCGCGTATTATTCGAGTTCCGTCTGCCATTAAAGTTGATACGTTTATGAAAGGTAGGATTGAATTGTTGCATCTTCATATTCCGTCTGGTTCCATACTAGATCAAATGCGTATCGCAGATATTTCTGCAAGATTTCGATACAACGTTTTTGTATGCGCGGTGGAACGTAACAATGAAGTGGTGATACCAAGTGGTAGGTTTCTTCTTCGTGCGAATGACAAAATTTCAATCATTGTATCACCAAAGGATGCAGAAGTATTTTTTAAATCCATTGGTATACGCTCCAATCAGATTCGTGACGTGATGCTAATTGGGGGAAGCCGTATCGCATATTATTTGGCGCAACAGCTAATTCGCGAGGGCATAGGGGTAAAGATTATTGAAAAAGATATGAATCGGTGCAAACAGCTTAGCGAAATGTTGCCACAAGCCCTTCTAATTCATGGAGATGCCACCAATCAACAAATATTGTTGGAAGAGGGGATTACAAGGGTTGATGCCATTGCTAACTTAACAAACTTAGATGAGGAAAACATTTTGCTTTCTCTTTATGCGGCATCAAAATCGAAGGCTAAAATTATTACAAAAGTAAATCGAGTAACGTTTGAGGAAGTCATTGATGGCATGAATTTAGGAAGTGTCGTATATCCAAAATATATAACTTCAAATTTAATCTTAAGATACGTTCGTGCGATGCAAAATTCGATGGGAAGTAATGTTGAGACACTTTATAAAATAATTAATAATAAAGTTGAGGCATTAGAATTTCGGGTTAGAGAGAATAGCAATATTGTTGGGAGACCATTGGAGGAGTTAGTTTTAAAAGAGAACTTACTTGTCGGATGTATCAATCGTAAAGGAAAAGTATTCACACCAAACGGCAAAGATGCTTTAATGGTTGGAGATACGGTTATAATCGTAACGACCAATTCGGGGTTAAATGATTTAGGTTCTATACTTAAGAATTAGCGAGGTAAAGGAGCTACTATGAATTTTAAAATGATACGATACATCTTAGGGTGGGTCTTAATTTTTGAATCCGCCTTTATGTTGCTACCTTGTGTTACAGCTCTTATATATGGAGAACGTAGCGGCTTTGCTTTTCTTTTTGTTTTACTGCCTGGCTTTATAATAGGATGGCTCTGCACACGCAGTAAACCAAAGAATTTGATTTTTTATGCAAAGGAAGGATTTGTAACCGTATCCCTTAGTTGGATATTATTAAGTTTTGTTGGTGCGCTTCCCTTTGTAATAAGCAGAGAAATACCCAATATAACAGATGCACTTTTTGAAACAATATCGGGATTTACTACAACGGGAGCCAGTATTCTTTCAGATGTAGAGGCACTTTCCCGCTGTATGTTATTTTGGAGAAGTTTTACCCATTGGATTGGGGGAATGGGGGTATTGGTATTTATCCTTGCGATTTTACCTATGGCGGGAGGATATAGTCTTCATTTAATGCGGGCAGAAAGTCCTGGTCCGAGTGTAGGGAAATTAGTCCCCAAAATGCGCACGAGTGCGGTGATTTTATATAGTATTTATTTGGGTATGACAGTAGTGGAGATACTTCTTCTTTTTGTAAGTGGGATGCCGCTATTTGACTCTATAACGTTGAGTTTTGGCACAGCAGGAACCGGTGGTTTTGGTATACTCAATTCCAGTGTGGCAGATTACACCTTTTATCAACAGTCTATTATAACAATTTTTATGATCCTGTTTGGTGTTAATTTTAATGTTTACTTTTTGCTTTTGTTCCGAAAGGCAAAGCAGGCATTTCGCTGTGAGGAGATGTGGTGGTACTTTGGTATAATTGGTTTTGCCATAATAGCAATTTCCATTAATATACGAGAAAGTTTTGAAGGATTTTTTGAAAGTATTCATCACGCATCTTTTCAAGTTGCTTCTATAATAACTACGACAGGATATTCAACTGTGGATTTTAACTTGTGGCCATCTTTTTCAAAGATAATACTTGTATGTCTTATGTTTATAGGTGCCTGTGCGGGGAGTACTGGTGGCGGTATTAAAGTATCACGTATTCTGATATACTTAAAATCCGTTGGAAAGGAACTGGCTCATATGGTACATCCAAGAAGTGTAAAAGTACTTCGGTTGGAAAGAAAGGCTATTGATCAGGAGACTACACTCTGTTAATGTATTTTTAGTAACCTATCTTTTAATATTTACTTTATCAGTTTTGATTCTTTCATTGGATGGGTTAGATCTATCAACAAATTTTACGGCAATTGCAGCTACATTAAACAATATAGGACCAGGGTTGGAATTGGTGGGGCCTACTGGGAATTTTTCTGTCTTTTCCCCTCTTTCTAAGATTGTATTGATGTTTGATATGCTAGCAGGAAGATTGGAATTAATTCCTATGTTACTTTTATTTGTGCCAGCAACATGGAAAATAAAGTAATAGTGATAATCATTCTCAAATAACTTGACTCTTTATAGCGATAGGAGTATAATAAGTTACAGAATAAATCAGATTCAAAAGCTGTAAATAATGGGTTTGGTTTTGAAAGGATGATGAAGATGAAACCTGTAGACATAATCATAATAGTTATTATTGGATTGGCGTTACTATTTGTAATTACAAAGAAAATAAAAGATAAAAAGGCTGGAAAATCGGGTTGCGGTTGTTCTGGTTGTAGTGGTTGTTCTTCCTATGGCAGTTGTCAAAGTTATGGCGATGAAGAATTGAAATAGCAATAGTAGTAGGGCGTAAGATTCCAGTAAGCGAATTGGTACTTACGCCCTATTTCATTTTTTGGCATAAAAATCAAATTTTTGGTAAGAATAGAGAAAAGCGCCGAATTACTCATTAATATGGAAAGTTACATTTTTTCTTTTACTGTTTCAAGTGGTAGAAACACGCATAATAGAAAGAAAAAATGTCTTGACAGCTTTTCACAAAATGGATATAATAAATGGGCGTGTATGTGGGTGTATCAGAATCATATGCCTGAATGAAGACAGCCGCTTCGTTCTATACACATGGAAAAGAACAATTAGTTAAGTCACAGGAGGTGAAAAGAATGCCTACATTTAATCAGTTAGTAAGAAAAGGAAGACAGACACATGACAAAAAGTCTACAGCTCCAGCTTTACAGAAAGGTTACAATTCTTTAAAGAAGAAATCTACCGATGCTTCTGCTCCACAGAAGAGAGGGGTTTGTACAGCAGTAAAGACAGCAACACCTAAGAAGCCAAACTCAGCTCTTAGAAAGATTGCCAGAGTTCGTCTTTCTAACGGAATCGAAGTAACCAGCTATATTCCAGGTGAAGGTCACAACCTTCAGGAGCATAGCGTTGTTTTGATTAGAGGTGGTCGTGTTAAGGACTTACCAGGTACAAGATACCATATCGTAAGAGGTACCCTTGATACAGCAGGTGTCGCTAAGAGAAGACAGGCTCGTTCTAAATACGGTGCTAAGAGACCTAAAGACGCAAAATAAAATATAGGTTCACAATGTAATGATTAGTGCCGGCATTCGAACGGAAACCGACCTGATGGCTGCAGGATATAAATAAAGGTTTAGGAAACAAGAACCGAGCGCGAACACAGGAACATGTGAGTACCAGTGAATTAATTTGTGCAAACAAGTGAAATTACTTGTGAGCAAAACACCGCCGTACATTGACGGTGAATCATAATTAAGGAGGGAAGTAACGTGCCACGTAAAGGACATACTCAAAAAAGAGATGTATTAGCAGATCCAATGTACAACAATAAGGTTGTTACAAAGCTAATCAACAACATCATGTTAGATGGTAAGAAGGGTGTTGCCCAGAAAATCGTTTATGGTGCATTTGCAAGAATGGAAGCTAAGGCAGGTAAGCCAGCGCTTGACGTTTTTGAAGAAGCTATGAACAATATCATGCCAGTACTTGAAGTTAAA
>JBKTKK010000087.1:0-7106 GCA_047242405.1 Lachnospiraceae bacterium
GTGTAACGAAATTAGTAAAATTATCGAACTCTATAGATAAAACGGAAAGAGAAGCAGAAAATTTAAGGAAGATGTTTCTTGCCATGGCAAAAGACATTCGAGTTATATTGATTAAACTAGCAGACCGCTTGCATAATATGAGGACTTTACAATATAAAAGCAAGGAGAAGCAAGAGAAAATTGCAAAAGAAACAATGGAAATCTATGCTCCCATTGCTTTTCGTCTGGGAATATATAAGATTAAAGCAGAGCTAGAAGATTTGTCGCTTAAATATTTAAGACCAGAAGTGTATTATGATTTAATCCGTCAATTACAAGTTACCGAGAACGAACGTGAAGAATTTAAGGCAGCTATCGTTGCAGATGTAAAGACGCATATGGAAAAAGCATTGATCCGTTCAAATGTATACGCCCATACGAGACATATTTTTACCTTATATAGAAAAATGGTGTATCAACAGAAAGAACTAGACCAAATTTTTGATACCTTTGCTGTTCGAATTATCGTGGATTCCATTAAAGATTGTTATGCTGCCTTAGGTATCATGCACGAGTGTTATAAACCAGTACCAGGTACGTTTCGAGATTTTATAGCAATGCCAAAACCGAATATGTACCAATCGCTTCATACGACTTTAATTGCAGATGGAGGGCAACCTTTTGAAGTTCAAATTAGAACAGTATCCATGCATCGAACGGCAGAGTATGGTATCGCAGCCCATTGGAAATACCGGGAAGATGAAATGTGGGATATTGCAAAGGGGGCAGAAGAGAAGTTAAGTTGGCTTAATCAAATTTTGGAGTGGCAGAAAGATATGTCAGATAATAAGGAGTTTATAAGCTTACTTAAGAATGATTTGGATTTATTTACAGAGAATATTTACTGCTTTACTCCTGCAGGTGATGTTGTAAACTTGCCAGAGGGGAGCACACCCATTGATTTTGCTTATTCCATTCATACAGCCGTCGGGAATAAGATGGTAGGGGCCCGAGTAAATGGACAGATCGTATCCTTTCATTATATAATAAAAAATGGAGACCGAGTTGAAATTTTAACGTCCCAAAACTCGGAAGGTCCAAGCCGCTCTTGGTTGGAGATTGTAAAGACGACACAAGCGAAAAATAAAATTGCACAATGGTTCAAATACAAATCTAGAAATGAAAATATCGCGAAAGGAAAAGAACTTTTATACCAATATTGTAAGCAGCATGACAAAGATTATGAGGAACTTATCCAAGATACGTATAAGGATAAGGTTTTAAATAAGTTTGGTTTTCAGGATTGGGGGCTTGTCTTGGCTGCGATTGGCCAGGGGGCAATAAAGGAAGGGCAGATTGTTAATAAATTGCAGGAAGAATGGGATGCTGCACATTTTGTAAGTGTAGTAGCGAAGGAGGAGAACCAAGTTGGGAAACATGGTATATTTGTAAAAGGGATACCGAATGCAAATGTACGTTTTTCTCACTGCTGCAATCCAGTTCCAGGAGATGAGATTATTGGATATGCAACGAAACGAAGAGGGATTACCATTCATCGAACAGATTGTGTAAACATTTTAAAACTTTCAGAGTTAGATCGGATTCACTTAGTAGAAGCAGAGTGGGAGCAGTTCGATGGGAAAGAGAATTATCAGGCAGAGATAATTATCAGTGCCAAAAATAGAATTGGTATATTAGCAGATATTTCAAATATATTGGCGAAACGTAAAATTGATGTAATGGCCATGGACATTCGCATAAATAAATTAGGGATTGCTTTCATTGACATGTCTTTTGAAATTCCTGGTAAAGAGGAATTGACAGAGTTGATAAAAGAAATAAGAAAAGTAGAAAATGTAATCGAAATCGAACGGACCACTGGTTGAGAGGAAGTGTTGCTATTTAGAAAATAGCAACACTTTTTTTCTATTTATGCTTAATATTTAATATACCAATAAAGAAACTGCTAAATATAATTTGAATACCGACGACCATTGTAGAAAGAGATGGAATGGTAAGGCGCATAATTTCTTGTGGATTTAAGTTTCCAAAAGAATTCCTTCCCCATTTTAAAAATGCCAGAATAGTAGAAAGGATACCGAATAAAAATAAAAGAATTCCAATAACCGTTCCCTTTTCTGTGGAAATCCAGTTTACCAACTTGTTCGTCCGATCTTTAATGGGTATAAACTTAGAATTCTTTGCATAAATATCGGTAAAAATGGTAAATAGAATCATTTGGACTCCAATAATAAAGAAAGCAGATCCATAGAGCATTGTATGGATATCAAAGGTTATTGATCCGAGGGTAAGTGGGCCTGGTAGCAACAAGATCTGCATAAAGAATCCTAAAATAAAAAATACAAGACCAGGATAGAAAAATAACCATTTGGGGCTATGTAATAGTAAAAATTTCAAGTGTCTCCAACCGTCGCGAAAGCTTCGTAGATGGGGGGCTCGGGAACGGCCATCTGGTGAAAGCGTAGTAGGGACCTCTGCAATCTTTAGATGGGCCAAGGTCGCTTTGACCACCATTTCACTGGCATATTCCATACCAGTTGTTTGTAAATCCAATTTAAGAATCGCTTCTCTTGAATAGCCTCTTAATCCGCAATGAAAATCACCAATGTCACTGGAATAAAAAAGTCTACCTATAAAAGATAAAATGGGATTACCAAGGTATCGGTGTAAGGGTGGCATAGCCCCTTTTTCAATTCCACCTTTAAATCGGTTTCCCATAACAAGTTCATATCCATCACGTAATTTTTCAACAAAAGGACTTAAATTTAGAAAATCATAACTATCATCGGCATCTCCCATGATAACATATTTTCCTTTTGCTGCTAGCGTTCCTCCAATAAGGGCTGCTCCGTAACCTTTTGTATCAACAGTAACAACTCTAGCCCCATTTTTAACGGCTATGTCCTGAGAACCATCGGTACTTCCGTTGTCTGCAATGAGGATTTCTCCGACAATGTGATGCTTTTCTAAAAAGGTGTTCGCCTTTTTGATACAAGTTTCCAATGTTTCTGCTTCATTTAAACAGGGCATTAGTATCGTTAGTTCAACAGAATTTTGTAGTATTTCCATAAAATATCCCCCATAGTTTTTATCCTTTTGTGTGGTATTATCAGTATAGCACCAAATATTATATTTGTCTAGAATAAGAAGTCTAAATTGGTTTTCGTAATCAAATAATGTTTATAAATGGTGGGATATTACATTGCTTAAAGTCTATACTATAAAGAACGATAATTTTCCAATTAATCGGCTTGCGTGAAATAAGATTCTCCTTTAAAATAGTCAGTATATTGCACAGGTACGGAGGCATTTATGAATTCTTGCAAATATAATAAATTACGTCATAATCGCAGTTGGTTCATGTTCACTGGAGTATTAATCTTATTCCTTCTATTTTTGTTGCTTTATGGCAAGAAAGTTTTAGTGCTTTTTGGAATCTATTTCGATTCGACGATAAGTATGATTCTATTTTCAACGCTTTATATTGTCATAGGGTATTATTGTTTTCGCAAATGCATGTCAGTACCAGATTACTTATATCGACGTAGTATAACAGAAAACAGAGTATATATCGTTGGTATTCTATTAAATGTAATTGCCAATGTATTTTTTATCGCAATATTAGATCATTTAATGAAGTCAATCCATCTATTAGATGTTAGTACAATTATCTTAGCTGTATTTTTAACGGCAACAGGAGATTTTTATTATAAGAGAAGTTCCGTTATGCATCGCTACTAGTAAGTCAATGGAATTTCGTATTTGATTGCCTAATGTTTGGTTCTATGCTAAAATAACTTTGATTATCAAAATATATGCGAAAGGAGTAACTAATGGTAGTAGAACCAAAGGTAAGAGGATTTATTTGTACAACTGCCCATCCAGTCGGATGTAAAGAAAATGTCAAAAGGCAAATCGATTATGTTAAAAAGTCTGGTCAGATAAGGGGACCTAAAAAAGTGTTAGTAATCGGTGGGTCTGCGGGTTATGGTTTGGCTTCCCGTATAACTGCTACATTTGGATGTGGAGCATCCACCATAGGTATTATGTTTGAAAAGCTGCCTACAGAAAAGAGACCTGCGACACCAGGATGGTATAATACGCAAGCCTTTGAACAATTTGCAGCGAAAGATGGTTATTATGCAAAGACTATTAATGGTGATGCTTTTTCCAAAGAAGTAAAAGAAAAGGCAATAGAAATTATAAGGAAGGATTTGGGCCAGGTGGATATGGTGGTCTATAGTTTGGCTGCCCCAAGGCGCACGATGCCAGATGGTTCTGTGTGTTCGTCCGTCTTAAAAACAACGGGAGGAACTTTTATCAATAAATCATTGGATTTGCGCACGAATCAAATTATAGAGGCTTCGATTCCAGTTGCCACTGAGGATGAAGTAAAGGATACGGTAAAAGTGATGGGGGGAGAGGATTGGTTTGATTGGATCATGGCACTGTCAGAGGCAAACGTTTTGAACAATAATTGCAAAACCATTGCTTTTTCTTACATTGGACCAGAATTGACATATCCTGTATATTTTAATGGAACAATTGGTATGGCGAAAAAACATTTATATGATACTTCATGTAAAATCACCCAGTCTTTTTCCAATGTACATGCCTATATTTCCGTAAATAAAGCTTTCGTTACCCAGGCGAGTGCTGCGATTCCAATCGTACCACTTTATATGGCTATTTTATATAAAGTTATGAAAGAGAGAGGAATTCATGAAGATTGCATCCGTCAAATCAACCGACTATTCCATGAAAAGTGGAGATCTGGTGAGCCGGAAACTGATAGGAAAGGTCAAATCCGATTGGATGATTATGAAATGCGTACCGATGTGCAGGAGGACGTTATGCACCGTTGGGATGCGATAAACACGGAAAATATAAATGAGTTAGCTGATTTAACTGGCTATTGGGATGATTTTTATCATATGTTTGGCTTTGGCTTTGATAACGTAAATTATATGGAAGACATAAGTCTCATATAAAGACGAAAACAGCATATAGAAGATAGGAAGGGAGATTACTACCAAGAAGGAAGTAATCTCTCTTTTACATCATGGGGAATAACACTACAAGGACGCAAATGAAAAACACTTATTTATTGGATTAAAACGGTTCTTCTTTGTAATGGATTTTTTGTGAAATGGATATACTAAAAAAAAGATAAAAATTTATAATAATAGTTATTGTTTTTATTATTAGAAAATGTTATAATATTAACAAAGTTAAAAATAAGGTAGTCACTTTATTTCGTAATGTTTTTTGAAGTTTAATAATGGAGGAAAATGAAATGGAAAAGATAGTAGTTATTGGAGCAAATCACGCAGGTACAGCGGCATTAAATACAATATTAGATCAGTATAAAGATAAGGAAGTCATTACATTTGATGGAAATTCCAATATTAGCTTCCTCGGTTGTGGAATGGCTTTATGGATTGGCAAACAAATATCAAAGCCTGACGGATTGTTTTACTCAAGTAAAGAGATATTAGAAAAAAAAGGTGCGAAAGTTTATATGGAAACATTTGTTGAAAAGGTCGATTATGACAAAAAAATAGTTTCTGTAGTAAATAACAGTGGCGAAAGGTGGGACCAGCCTTATGATAAACTTATTTTAGCTACAGGTTCTCTTCCCATAGCCCCACAAATAGATGGAATTGAATTAGAGAATATCCAGTATGTAAAACTTTATCAAAATGCCCAAGATGTAATTGAAAAGTTAAAAGATGAGACAATTAAAAAAGTCGCCGTTGTTGGTGCAGGCTATATTGGTGTTGAGTTGGCAGAAGCATTTAAGCGTAATGGCCGCGAGGTGACGTTAATTGATGTAGCCGATACTTGTCTGTCTGGATATTATGATAGTGAATTTACAGAAAGAATGGCAAAAAATCTTTCAGACCATGGCATTACATTGGCTTTTGGACAGAAAGTTATAAGGTTTACGGGAGATAAGAGGGTAGAGAAGGTAATAACAAATAAAGGGGAATACGAGGCAGATATGGTAATCATGGCAATCGGTTTCCAACCAAATAATAAACTGGGAAAAGATCGATTAGACTTGTTTGAAAATGGTGCCTATCTTGTGAACCGCCAACAGGAAACAAGTGAGAAAGACGTATATGCAGTCGGAGATTGTGCCACTGTTTTTGATAATGCGGTTCAAAAAACAGAGTATATAGCATTGGCTACAAATGCAGTGCGATCTGGAATTATTGCAGCGCATAATGCTTGCGGCACGAAGCTTGAATCGGTAGGGGTACAAGGATCCAATGGCATAAGCATATTTGGCTTTAATATGTTATCTACAGGTATAACGTTACAAAAAGCAAAAAAATTAGGCTATGATGCAGAGGCTACAGACTATGAGGATTTACAAAAGGCTGCATTCATTGAGAGTGGAAACCATATGGTAAAAATTCGAATTGTATATGACAAAAATACGAGAATTATACTTGGTGCTCAAATGTGTTCTGATTATGATATTTCAATGGGCATTCACATGTTCTCTCTAGCCATTGAAGAACAGGTTACCATTGATAAATTAAAGTTGTTTGATGTTTTCTTTTTGCCCCATTTTAACCAGCCTTATAACTATATAACAATGGCTGCTTTAAATGCAAAATAAAGGCAAGATAAAGTGGCGTTATTCTCTTATATAGGAATAAGATTATTCAGGGAAACAAAAAATAAAATTATAGTATTGACAGATAACCTTCTTCGTGATATTGTGCTTGATAGAGCAACAATTGTATATTTTCACTAGTTTCGGTAGAGATCTATTAGTTAATTTTGTGCGTGAATCGTATCTTTGCCATTATTATTCATTATTTTACGGCTTAATTCCTCGATTTTCTAGGTAAGGAAGGAAAATCGCGGGATTATTTCGTATGGTAGGATAGTAGTGAAAATCCCCTAGACAAGTATGTCTTTGTAATACACGGTGTTTACACCAGATAAGGAGCAAGAAGATGTTATCTTACGAAGAAACCATGAGACAATTAGGAAAATATGGTCAGCAACACTTATTAAAAAATGTAGATGAACTAAGAGATGACCAGAAGGAACAATTATTAAAGGAGATTGGAACAATTGACTTTGAA
>JBKTKK010000087.1:7116-7832 GCA_047242405.1 Lachnospiraceae bacterium
AAAGGATATAGAGCCAATCGGCATACTTAAGCTTAATGAAATAGAGAGTAAAAAAGAGAACTATTTTAATTTAGGAATTCAATCGATTAAAGAAGGTAAAGTAGGGGCTGTTTTATTAGCTGGTGGTCAAGGCACGCGATTAGGTTTTGATAAACCCAAGGGCACCTGTAACATTGGTCTTACAAAAGATCGATATATTTTTGAATTTTTAATTGAAAATTTAATGGATGTTGTAAAAAAAGCGGAAGCATGGGTTCCTCTTTTTATTATGACTAGTCAAAAAAATAATGATGACACAATCTCTTTCTTTGAGGAACACAAGTATTTTGGCTATAAAAAAGAATATGTTTTCTTCTTTGTACAAGAAATGGTACCTTCTGTCGATTATAACGGAAAGATTTATATGGAAGAACCTTGGAAAATTTCCATGTCCCCAAATGGAAACGGTGGCTGGTTTAAATCCATGAAAAATAGTGGAGTTTTAAGTAGGGCAAAGGACTTGGGCGTAGAGTGGCTTAACGTTTTTGCTGTAGATAATGTTCTGCAAAAAATAGCAGATCCATATTTCATCGGTGCAACAATTTCTGCAGGTCTTTCCGCTGGTGCAAAGGTTGTGAAAAAAGCATCACCGGCAGAAAAAGTAGGCGTTGTTTGCAGAGAAAATGGTCGTCCTTCTATTGTTGAGTATTATGAGTTAACCCAGGAAATGATGGATG
>JBKTKK010000088.1:0-7826 GCA_047242405.1 Lachnospiraceae bacterium
TTCCATTGGTACGATTATATGCTCCCATAACAGCTTCAACGTGACCTTCTTGTACACAAGCTTTAAAGGCAGGTAGATAGGTTTCATATAAATCCATAGTAGTTACTTCCGCGTTAAACCCATGACGCAAATCTTCTGGACCACTGTGAACAGCAAAGTGTTTGGCACAGGCAGCTGCCTTTAGAACGTTTGGATCATGCCCTTGCAACCCTTCCACAAAACGTACGCCCATACGGGATGTTAAATATGGATCTTCCCCAAATGTTTCATGTCCTCTCCCCCATCTCGGATCACGAAAGATATTTACATTTGGTGACCAAAAGGTCAGGCCTTTATAAATATCGTAATCTTCATATTTTTGCTGTATTTGAAATTTCGCACGTCCTTCCGTAGAAATGGCATCTGCAACCTGCTCAATTAAATCTTCATCAAAGGTAGCTGCCAACCCAATGGCTTGTGGAAATACCGTTGCTGTGCCTGCTCTAGCAACTCCATGTAGCGCCTCATTCCACCAGTTATATGCTTTGACTCCTAATCGAGGAATCCCTACTGCATTATAAAGTGTTTGAGATACCTTTTCTTCTAACGTCATCTGCGACACAAACTCCGCTGCTCTTTTCCTTAACTCATTGATCTTTTCTTTGTTTTTTGCTATATCCATTGCTTTGCCCCC
Source organism: Lachnospiraceae bacterium (assembly GCA_047242405.1). Taxonomy (GTDB): domain Bacteria; phylum Bacillota; class Clostridia; order Lachnospirales; family Lachnospiraceae; genus Fimimorpha. Next base: position 674 of record JBKTKK010000088.1, read on the forward strand.
ACTTTTTCCGTTTTATCCTCCCATATATAAAAATAATTCTATAGAAATATAAGCATATTTACTTATCATTTTGCTAATCTATTTTTATTGCTCCTTTGGAAATTATTGATTTTTCTATCGCCACAGATAACCAAAACCACTTTCAATCCTTGCTTTACTACATAGTACTCGTTTTCAATTAATATTACGCATCAAAGAATAAAAATACATTCAGGCTAGAATTTTAAATAAAAAAGAACAATAGAAGCCCAGTCTATTGTTCAAAAAATATATCATGCTTTCATTGTCGTTTTAGATTTTGAGTACGTAACAGAATCGATCAGACTACCTTTTATTTGGTCGATCACTGTTTCCTGGTCCCATATTAGAGGAACTTCCTCCTGAGCTTACACCAGTTGCTTCAATGGTTTTTAATAATACTCCATTTACGTAAATATCATAACTTTCTCCAACTTGAATATCCAAACTGCTAAATGTCATTGCAGTAAACGACTTTTTTGTAACATAAGAATATAACACTTTACCCGTAGAATCTTTTATACTAATCTCACTTCCAGCCTTATACGTATCTCCAATTACTGTGATTGAATTTTGTGCTGACGAATCCGAAGGGGTGACTAGCATTCCACTACCACCTAGGCCTAACAAGATTCCTCCGTTTACAAGAAAGGTTCCGTCGCAATCAAAATAACCATTTCCACTACTCATTGCTCCATTTATAATTACTGTTCCATCATTTATTGTAATGGTTCCATTGGAATCCAGACCATCGCCAGAGGCATCTACATAAAGGTCTCCTCCATTAATCTCAATTGAAGCGTTTGTACTTGTGTTAAAATTATTTCTTCCTGGTCGATCTCCAAGCGAGGAACTATCTGCTCCCCCAGCTGCATTAATTCCATCATCACTTGCAGTTACGGATATTACACCACCTGATATATTAATACTTGCGGCTTCTAATCCTTCGTAACTTTTCTCCACTGTAATTGTTCCGTCTGCAATTTCTAATACGGAATCCGCATGGATTCCATCATCTCCAGATTTTACCTGTATTGTACCACCATTTACGCTAACCGTATCATTGCTATGAATTGTATCATCCGGCGTATCAAACATATAATTTCCGCCGTTTATCTCCAAATATCCCGACGCCTTTATGCCTTTTGCAGATTGGGTCGTCTCCTCATCAGTCGTTTGCTCTGGTTGCGGACCAATTTCCCCATCCTCCTGGCTCTTGCTTATTGTTTGCATCGGTACTGGCATTTTGACTTCTCCCGTCGTTATATCAAAATTACCATCCATAATTAATAAACTGGTTTCGGCCTGTATTCCGTCATTTCCCGCATGAATCACATAAGTCCCATTTTCAATATAAATATATCCACAATCTACCTCGCTACTTGTTGACTTTAAACCATCACCGGTGCAAGTAACTGTGAGTACACCATCTTTAATTAAAATGGAATCCTTTCCTACTATACCGTCATCCGTTGCTTGGATCGTTATATTTCCACCAGTAATTTTTAATGTATCTTTGCTCGTAATTCCATCATTTGCATTTGCATGAACAACTAAGTTTCCCGATCCATTAATGGATAAATCTTCTTTACTATAAATGGCAGCTGTAATTTCTTCATCCCCATCGGTCGACGTTATCGTATCTGTGATTGTATTGTTGGTTCCTTCTGGCAAACTAATAATTACTTTATCTGCCTGTTTGACATAAATGGGGGCCAGTGTCGTACTCGTAATTGATACATCATTAAAAACAAGCCTCACATCAGATTCCTTATCTGTATTAATAATAAGTTGCCCGTCTGTTAATGTTCCCGTTATTACATAAGTACCTTCTTCCACAATGGTTATCGTATTTCCATTGACTTCGTATCCATCACCTGCCTTTGTCCCATTATCGCGTAATTCAATATCTGTGTAGGCCACTGTCTGAAAATCTGTGTATATATCTTTCGCTTTAAATTCGATTAGATCAGTGTTCACAGGTGTTGCAACCGTTGTAGCCGTTTCACTACTACTAGCGCTGCTTATTTCTGTAGTCGCTACCTCGCTAGTTGGGCTAATCTCATTTGAATTATTACTACATTCATTTAGTACTGTTATTACCATGCACGTCATTATGAAAATTGCTATATACTTTCCTTTTCGTACCATATATTATTCACCTTCTTTCATCCTTTTTACTAAGGATTTTCTTTATATTAATTTGAGAATATGGTAACCACTTGATAAGATTGTGAACAATTTATGTTTTATTACATGTTTAACAATCGCCTTTTTGGAAAACTAGCATAATTTAACCATCCTCAAATAAATTCCAGTGCTAAGATCAATCTGCACAATAACGAGTATATTAAAAATGCATGGAATCGCGCGTCAACTACACTCTTCCATGCATATAATACATTTATGAATCACTTACTTATTCTTTCCACAACATTTCTTATATTTTTTTCCGCTGCCACATGGACATGGATCATTTGGGTATACTTTTTCCTTGTCTTTATATTTTACAAGGGGAACAATATTTGTATCGGCCGAAAAATCCTCTAGAGTTTCAGGAGGCAGTTCATTCTTACGGCTTAATTCTATATTTGTAAAACCTCTATTTTCTGGCAATCTAGTATGGTTCAACATTTCATTTAAAAGTTTCCCAAAGCGGTCTGATTGTCTTTCATCCTTAAAAGCGACACCTAGCCCTAAGCAATCATTGATGACATCGGCAATGGTTCCTCCATCTCGAAATTGCAGCTGAATATATGCACAAATATTAAATGCATTTTCCTCATCCATACCCAATTGATTTTTCATAAAAGAATTGATTACCTGAAATGCTGGATTTTGATCAACATAAATTAAGTCAACATACTTCAATAATTCTTCTTTTTCTGGTACAAAATATGGCTTTCCTTTTTGCATTTCAAGCAATTCTTTGTAGTCTTCCCACTCATCGGTTCCTTGTTCATCAAAATTGCTATCCATAATATATCCATCTTGATATATGTATTCCGGTTTTTCGCACCACATATAGCGCAACGTACACCAAGAAATTACAGACTCTTCATCTACAACTGCTTTTGTCTGCGCCTTGATAATTTCAATAAATTTGTTAAGTTCTATTATGGAATACAAATTGGTACATGCTAACGCATATTGATCAATGAGAAAATTAGAACTTTGTGTTTTCTTAAATATACTATTTTCTTTTACCTTATTATATACTTCCTGTACTTCCATTGGTATATGGACTTCATTTTCCTCTGTAATAAAAGCGATATGTAAATCTACCCAAAAAAGGTAGGATACAATATCATCTCCAACAATCACAGTCGTATTTATCGCAGACTCTAGTAACGAAATCTCACGCTGCGTTGCTGCTAAGAATTTAATTTTCAAATCATTTTCATTTAAAAAATTTTGTTTTAATGCTTCTATGAAATCAGCTTTTTTCCACTTTGAATAGCCTTTTAAACCAACTCCCTTAGCCATCTCTTTTAAATCTGGTACGGTATGGAGATTCAAAATTTCTTCTAACGTAATTTTTTTACTCATATTAACTCCTATTTAGAAAACTAAGCATATAACTTCTTAGTTCGTCATTTATTTGCCTTAAACATTTTAACCTTACTAAAATCATTTGTAAACCCAAAAAAATCGACATAATATCCCATATTTAATCACTTAGCACCTTATCGAAAAGGCAAAAATAAGAACCGTCTTAGACGGTTCCTCATTCTATTTAAAGAAAAAAAGATACCATTGGAATGGATATTACACTAAATAACGTGCTAAGAACAGCACCACTCGTACAACATTCTTCATCCGCTCCATATTCCATCGCTAAAAGAACTACAATACTTCCAACTGGCATTGCAAACATGAAAACAAAGATACCGATTAGATCCGTAGGCAATGCAGTTCTCCCAACCACCTGGGCTATTATGATTGGTACCACTAGCATTTTTATTATTAAAAATGGATACATATACTTATATTTAAATAATTGATTCCAATTTGCCTTTGCGATAGAAGCTCCTATTAACATCATAGACATCGGTATCGCAGCAGTTCCCATATAATCTGTAAAACTTTTCACAGAATCCGATACTGGAATTTTAAATACAAAAATAACAATTGCAATCATACAGGCCAGCACCCCTGGATTTGCTAATTTCTTTAACTGCAATCTATTATTCTCGTTTCCGCTTCTTGATGAAGCAATATAGATCCCATACGTATATAATAGTATATTGTAGACTAATATATAAAACGCAATATACAAAACACTACCTTCTCCATATATCCTTGTTATTAATGGAATTGCTATAAATGCCACATTGGAAAATATCAACATCATTCGGTAGAGATAATCATGACTCTTAGGAATTTTTAATATTTTAACTACAACATAACTAAGCACGATAAGGATTACAAAATATGCCAGTACCAACGCAAGATTCACCAATACTTTTTCTGTGTTGGAACCGATGTCGCTATTGGTTACTCCATTAATGACCAAAATTGGATTTAGTATGTTTACAACTATTTTGGATAGCTTATTATAAGAATTTTCATCGAGCCAATCATTGCGATAACAATAGTAACCAGCTAACATCATTGCAAAAAGTATTAGCATCTGCTTAAAAACTAACATTGCATTCATCATTAAAGTCCTTTACTTGTTTAATTAACCACAAGATAATATCATTATTTTGTTAAATAATCAAGTATCTCCTCTGCATTTGTGTCTGGTTTTACTTTGTTCATAACCTTCTCTATCAGCCCGTTCTCATCGATTATATACGTTGTACGAACAACTCCCATACTAACTTTTCCATAATTTTTCTTTTCTTGCCACACATCATAGCTTTGATTATCAGTTCTGGATCTGATAGAAGGACGAATGGTAGTTCATATTTATCAGCGAATCTTTGGTGGGAAGCAGTGCTATCCTTACTTATTCCTATAACTACAGCATCAATCTCTTTAAATCGGTCATATGCTTTTGCAAATGCACATGCTTGTCTCGTACAACCTGGGGTATTATCTTTCGGATAAAAATACAATATCACTTTTTTCCCTGAAAAATTAGATAACGAAACTTCATTACCATCTTTATCGAATAATTTAAAATCAGGTGCCTTTATTCCTGCTTCTAACATACTTATCACTCCTACTCTCTTATTATTTATTCATTGTATTCGTTTTTTCTTTTGTGTCCATTCATTGAAACTTCAATCTGATAAATTTCTTTGTTTTCTTGTCAGCTTTAGTGAAATTTCTTCCTATTCGCTGGTTATCCCGATGCCCTTATTATACAATAGAACCATTTAATTATCCATAACTTTAACAACATCCAAGAAATTTCTATTACTATGTATAGGTTTTACCTTGTTTCCATAAAAAAAGGCCTCCCATAAGTTCGATTTCAGTCGAACTCATGGGGGCCGATTACATCTTTTTCATAGCTAAAGCCGGGCGTCCAGTAAATGTTTTAATAAAACGCTCGAATCCTCTCAAACCATCCCCGAGCTGGGTCCTCTGTCTCCTTCATAAACTCACTCATCCGATCCATCAACTGGTGCTTCACCCCTTCATACTCCTTCTCATAACACACATTCCGCAGCATCCAAGGATCCTTCCTCAAATCATACAATTCTCCCCGGTCATTCTCATTAAAAGTAAACTGATACTCCAGATCCCTTACCATACGCTGCCGCGCCGTATAAAAATGATAATGGTACTCCCCGTAAATATATTTCCGCCCATTATCCGATACCTCCCCCGACATGAGTGGAACCAAACTTTCCCCATCCACCTTTTGCGGCGGCCTTGTTCCTCCAATCTCAAGAATACTCGGCATCAGCTCCTGGAGCAGCACCAGACTCTCATTATCCCTTGTCCCAAGCCCCTTCACTACCAACGGAACCCGGTAAATTTCATCAAATGTAAAAGCTCCCTTCTCAACAAGTCGGTGGGCACCCATACAATCCCCGTGATCCGCGCTGTAAATAATCACCGTATCCTCATACAGCCCGCATTCCTTCAGCTTCTCAACAATCATCCCCACACAGTCATCAATTAACGTACAATGGCCAAAATACCTAGCTGCAATCTCCTGAAAACCCTTCCAACCAAAATCCGAAAGCCCCCACATTTTCTCTGTCAGATAATACCCGTACGGCTTATCATGAAAATCCTCACAATAACTAGGATGCTCCGACACATCCTCCGGTCGGTACATCGAATAGTAAGGTTCCGGCACAATACTCGGACTGTGGGGTCCCCAGAAATTACTCCATATAAAGAAAGGCTGATCCTTATCCCTTGCCTTTTCAATCAGCCGATTCGTTTCCTGTGCCACAAAATACTCAATTGTACTTTCTACAGGCCCCTCATGCTTGCAGAACATCTCCTGAATCTGAAGCGCGGGATTATTCCCCATAAACCCATGAGACACATCCACACCCTCAAATCCATTTTCCTTCAGATACTCTGCATAATAATTCGGCGTATTCTCAGGTGGATTATCAAACTTCAGACTGGGAAATACACGACTTCCCGGAAATCCATACCCCATGAAGGGAAGATTATCCTCAAACCCACACGCTGCCGGCGTTTTTACCGGAGATACATGCCACTTTCCTACAAACCCACAATAATACCCCGCAGCCGCCATACAGTCCCCCAGAAGGGGAATCCCTTCCTTAATATCCGTATAATTATCAATGACCCCATGTCGATGTGCATACAGCCCTGTCATCACACTCGCCCGTGAAGGCGCGCAGATTGCAGAAGTACAAAACGCATTCCGAAACTTCATCCCTTCCTCCGCTAATCGGTCAATATGCGGCGTCCTACAAATACAATCCAACCCATAAGCGCTCACGGTATCCAACCTCTGCTGATCCGACAACAGCAGTAAAACATTCTTTCTTTTTCCCATTGGAACCCCCTCCTTTTCTTTATATCTCCATTGTAAAAATCCTCCCGTCCTGCTACAATCAGATTCTTTTTAGAATAAGTGCATTTTTTTCGATTCCCCCTGCTATCCTGCCTGTTTTCTTAAAAACCAAAGGTCTGCGCCCCACCATCTACGACAAAATCCTGACCTGTAATATATCCAGCTGCATTACTT
>JBKTKK010000089.1:0-7820 GCA_047242405.1 Lachnospiraceae bacterium
TCGTATTTCTGCATTAATTTCCCCATCCGCTTCTTGCCAATTTTTTATTATCGTATCTTCAATTAACTCCGTACCATCTAAGCTTCTAACCTGATAAGAAATATTTGTAACCTTGTCCGATCCCTTTGTTATACAAATTGGTAATGTCCGATTTTCTACTGGTGTTATAGTTCCACGCATAGAACCAAGTTCCATTTGATTTATGTAACCGTGAAGTGTATTTACTTTACTTTCATTATAAATCATCGATACCGTTGGCAACGTTGGTTCTTCCATATTTATATAATTTTCACCCGAACCTTTATCTTTACCTATAAAAAAATATACGGCCGCTACCGCTGCCGCTAATATAATAAAAATAATTACAGCGATAATTATTTTTCTACCAGACTTTTTCAGTTCTCTGCACTTCCTTTTTTCATCCTAGAAGGATTACATAATGATACAATCCTTCTAGGAATATTGTATATGCTATCGGATCAAACCACAATACGAAAATTAAACAATTTTCATATTTTTCAACATTAAATTATTACCAACGACAGTTTCTTCTTCTGCAACGTCTTCTATGCACCTCATTCACGAGTAATACATCAACAACATCTTCAAGCCAGTTACGTTGTGGAGGTCTTGGATGATGCGGGCGGCGTCTTCCAGGACGCCCAAATCCTGGTCCTAATAATTGTTTCATTTCAAAATTGTCCTCATCTTGGTCTTCCATTTCTTCTTCCGAAGGCTGTATATTCATATTCTGTTGTACGTCGTTCATAAATAAATCATCTGCCCTTACAAGATCAAAAATAGCACGTGCAAGTTTATATAAAGCAATTTTATCTGGATACTCATCATAGATCGGGCTACCTTCATAATCCATTTTATCGCATTGTTCTTCTACATATTCCTGCACGCGTTCCATTTTATGTGGATACATACTACGGAAATATTCCATTTCTTTTTCTTCATTTATATCGTCTTCAGGCATCCTATAATTATCATACTGGTACATACCCTGATTATAGGGCATCATACCATTCATTTGCCATGTTGAATTCATTGGGGGCATTGAATTCATTGGGGACGTAGTTCTTGAAGGCATTTCACTTCCTGCCCTTGCTCCATCCATAAAGTTTCCCTGATAGGGGTATAGGTTATCCATAGCCATTTTTCGCACCCACATGCTGTCTGTCCATATTGGGCTCTTTCTATTATAATAAGGTTCTTTCATAGCCACCTCTCCTTTTTTCTTATAATATATGGTATGCCCTCAATAACAAAGAGTGATTGACTAGAGATGAAAATTTTAATAATCTTCTTTTAATACTGGAATACCAAAATGTAACATAGTACTGTTTTCTACTTCATTATCGCTCATAGCAATATTTACATTTATTTTTTTTCCATCCGTGCGAATCCAATCTTCAATTGCTTTTGTATACCCATAAACAGTAAATAAATCGTTTCCACGATTTCCTGCCGCCTCTTTTACATTTAGCAAAGTAAAGTATTTTTCGATTTGCTCATTTTTTTCATCTAATGACAATAACCTCCCATAGTTGGCTGTCATCATAAGTGATGTTTTTCCATCTATTTCGTATGCCTGTCCTATCTCATTAAATAATTTCTGATAGGATAAACCATAACTTAATCCCTCAGATATTTCTACACGCATTACTATATAATCTTCCGTACTATTATCCGGCGACCAGTTATCTGGTAATATACAAATATATTCTAAATTTGTAATTCCATTTGCGCCATTTTTTCGCACTGATGTCACTGTACCATTACTTTTTTCTGTATAGTCTGATTCCATACCCGAAGTAATTCCTAATTCTTTTGCAAGTTTTAATAGTAATTGCTCCTGCTCACCATTTCCCAGATGTCCATGTATTCGACCTGCCAACTCAACGACGCATCCAACATCACTAAAATTATTGTCTTCTATTGCTTGAACCGTAATGCTTTCATTCTTATCCATATTAATAACTACAACTTGAATTAAGGCAATCATCCATAAAATCACTGTTACGTAGACAAGTGCACGTTTCATATGTTCCCCTTCTGGCCTCTTATGCGAAATATGGGAGCTAGGTTCCACCCTATTTAACAGCTTTTTTCCTATTCTCATATATTCAAATCCTTTCTATATTCATAATTCCATTATTTCCCTCATTTAATGTAGCTATACAATTTGTAGAAATCATTATTCATTGCAAGTAAATATTATTCTGAACGCTACGAATAAATCTTTGAAAACTAAATGTAATTTTCGACAAAGTATGGTATAATATAGAAATAACCCTTATTAGCGTCTATCTTTTTTTGTAATAACATGGTCCAATTCGTTATTTATTCTTAAATATTTTGATACTTTATGCGTAAAAAAAATATGTTATAGTATATCTAATTTAGGACGTTACAAAAACAGTAGAAGCTTTGGATACTATCGGAGGTTATTATGCATGATGAACCAGAAATAAAATTTAAAAGCTTAGGTAGCAGAAAAAACGCTCCCTCTACCGGGAACCATTCTAAACCAAGCCAATTAAGACCAAGTCAATCAAAACCAGAGCGGTATCGACCACCACAAGCTACACAGGCTCCCATTAGAAAAGTATCCGCAGCAAAAAAAAGGAGACTAAAACGCCAACAACGAATACGGTATTTTGTCCTTTGTATTAGCGTTGTGTTTCTTTTGTCTGCTTTGACTGCTGGTGCATTTTTACTTGGAAAATATAACAAACTAAAAAATAAAGCGAGTACATTTTCGGATCATTTAATTGAAACAAACTCAATTACAGAAGATACGATAAATGTGTTAAATGGTTATACAAATATTGCCGTTTTTGGTGTAGATGCACGTGACTCAGAACATTTAGAGAAAGATGTTAATGCCGATGTAAATATGATTATCTCCATCAATCATGACACCCATGATATAAAATTAGTTAGTGTATACCGTGATACCTATTTAGATGTTCAGAGCAAAGGTGTACATCGATATAATAAATTAAACGAAGCTTATTCAGAAGGTGGACCACAGCAGGCATTAAATACGCTTAATAGAAATTTAGATTTAGTAATGAGCGATTACATTACGGTTAACTGGGCGGCTGTTGCAAATGTAATTAATGCTTTAGGTGGGATAGAATTAGACATTACCGATACAGAATTGGAATGGATAAATGGATATATTACAGAAACAGTGGAATCCACAAATATCGCATCGCAACATTTAACCCATACCGGAGTTCAACCAATTGATGGGATACAAGCCGTTGCCTACTGCCGTATCCGTTATGGCGGCGGAGCTGATTATAAAAGAACAGAAAGACAGCGTATCGTTGTCGGTAAAATATTAGAAAAAGTAAAGCAGACCGATTTAATTACATTAAATAAAATAGTCGATGAAGTGATAAATCAGCTATCTACCTCCCTAGAAATTGGAGAAATAATGACCTTAGCAAAAGATATCACAAAATACAGTATCTCTGATACAATTGGTTTTCCTTTTGATAAAGAAGCTTTTTGCTTTGATAAATTAGGTGGATTAGATTGCGTCTTTCCTGCGACCTTAGAAAGCAACGTAATACAGTTACATATGCTACTGTTTGAGAACGAAACATACACACCATCTTCTACGGTACAACAAATTAGTGCTCAAATCATAAAAGATAGCGGTGTTACAGAGAGTACAAACAGTTCTGGCAAAACAGAAAGCACCTATTTAGAATCAGAAGCAAATGAATTCCCAGTTGAACGTTAAAAAGCTACAATGCACATACATTTCTATGTGCATTGTAGCTTTTTCTTATTTATAAAATATTCCTACTTTTTTGCCACTTCAATACGGACAAGGGCTTTACGTAATGCCATTTCTGCCTGAACAAGATTGGAATTGCTATCTTCACTTTTAATTCTACGTTCTGCGCGGATTCTTGCCTCCTCTGCTCGATTTAAATCGATCTCTTCCGGCCATTCTGCGATTTCTGCTAATACAGAAACTTTATCTTGTAAGACTTCGACAAAGCCGGTATGCAATGCAGCTTTTCTCTCTCCTTGCTCATTATGAATTGTTAAAATTCCAGGAGAAAGCAACATTGTCATTGGAACGTGATTCTTATAAATACCCACCTTACCTTCTGTTGTTTTTAGTTCAACAAAAGTAACGTCACCTTTATAAAAAACTCGTTCTGGCGTAATAATCTGTAATTGGAATAATTCTGCCATAATATCCCCCCCTATTTTACACGGGCTAGGACATCATCGATATTTCCTGCATTTAGGAAATGGCCTTCTGGAATATCATCGTATTTACCTTCTAATATCTCTTTGAAACCTTGAATTGTTTCACTTAATGGTACATATCGACCTTCTAATCCAGTAAACTGTCCTGCTACGAAGAAAGGCTGTGATAAGAAACGCTGTACCTTTCTCGCACGTGCCACAACTAATTTTTCTTCTTCAGATAACTCATCCATACCAAGAATTGCAATAATATCCTGTAATTCTTTATATCGCTGAAGAATTTCCTGAACACCTCTTGCTACTTTATAATGCTCTTCTCCAACAATGCGCGGATCCAAGATACGAGAAGAAGATTCTAGTGGATCAACGGCAGGATAAATGCCCAATTCTACAATTGAACGAGATAATACAGTTGTAGCATCCAAGTGGGCAAACGTTGTAGCTGGCGCCGGATCCGTTAAATCGTCAGCTGGTACGTATACCGCTTGAACCGATGTAATAGAACCATTTTTTGTGGAAGTAATACGTTCCTGTAAGGCACCCATTTCCGTCTGTAATGTTGGCTGATAACCTACTGCGGATGGCATACGTCCAAGTAGCGCAGATACTTCTGATCCCGCCTGGGTGAAACGAAAAATATTATCGATAAATAATAGTACATCCTTACCACCTTTATCACGGAAATATTCTGCCATTGTAAGTCCTGTCAGGCCGACACGCATTCTAGCTCCAGGTGGTTCGTTCATCTGCCCAAATACCATGGTTGTCTTATTAATAACTCCAGAATCTGTCATTTCATGGTAAAGGTCATTTCCTTCTCTCGTTCTTTCGCCAACACCTGTAAATACCGAATATCCACCATGCTCTGTTGCAATATTCCGGATTAACTCTTGAATTAGTACCGTTTTACCTACACCGGCACCACCGAATAAACCAATTTTTCCCCCTCTTTGGTAAGGGCATAACAAATCAACTACTTTAATACCTGTCTCTAAAATCTCTGTTGAAGTTGATTGATCTTCAAAAGCTGGGGGTTTACGATGAATTGGATAATATTCAACATCCGTTGGTTCTGGCTTATTATCAATCGGTTCACCTAATACATTAAAGATTCGGCCAAGTGTATTTTCTCCTACAGGAACGCGGATTGGAGCTCCAGTCGCAGCAGCTTCCATACCACGTACTAGACCATCCGTAGGTCCCATAGCTATACAGCGCACCGTATCATCTCCTAAATGCTGGGATACCTCAACGGTAAGGTTTCCACCATCTCCGGTTTTAATCGTAATCGCTTCATTAATCTCCGGTAATTGTCCTGTTGTAAATTTTATATCCAGTACCGCACCGATGATTTGAGTGATTTTTCCGATATTTTTCATGTGCTCCATTTCACTCCTTGTCTTAGCTGATAGCCTCGGCACCAGCTATAATCTCTGTTAATTCCTGGGTAATTGAACCCTGCCTTGCACGGTTATACTCCAGGGATAATTCTTGTATCATCTCTTCTGCATTACTTGTAGCAGAATCCATTGCTGCCATTCTGGCACCATTCTCACTGGCGACGCACTCCAATAAGGCACCATAAATAAGGCTTGTCATATATTTTGGTATAATTACATTTAAGGCTTCCTCTTCACCAGGTTCATAATTCATTGGTGTTAATTGTTCAGATGGATCAACCTTAGACAAGTCCACATCTACCGGAAGCAACTTTATCATAGTAGGTATGTGACTTACCGTATTCTTAAATGACGTATAAGCCAAATAGATTTCACGAATTTTTCCTTCAGAGAATCCTTTTAATAATTCTTCACTAATATCCATTGCATCTTTATATAACGGCTCGTTTATAACATCCGAATAATCTGCTACAATTTCATATCCTCGACGCTCTAACGATTCACGTCCTTTTTTACCAATGGCATAGATAAGTAATTCTTCTTTTGAAAATTTCCCATCCGTAATGAGTTTTGAAATATTTGAATTGTAGCCACCCGCCAACCCACGGTTTGACGTAATGGTTAACACTGCTGTCTTTCCCATGTCGCCAGCTTTTAAATAACGATGGCTTATATTACCGGATTTTGTAAGCATTGAGCTAACAGTCGCATACATAAAGTCAAAATACGGTTTTGAATTCTCTGCTTTTGCACGGGCCTTTTGCAATTTTACAGTGGCAACCAACTTCATTGCCTTTGTAATTTGTTCCGTACTGGTAATGCTGTCTCTTCTTCGTTTTATATCCCTCATTGAGGCCATGACATTACCCCCTTAAAATGTTTCCTTACACTCTGTAATCGCTTTAACAAGTAAATCTTCTATTTCCTGTGTTAGTTCTTTCTTTTCACGAATCATTTCTGGTAATTGTGGATAACGGTTATCGATAAATTGAAATAACTGTTTCTGGAATTCTAGAATTCGATCTACCTCAATATCTAAAAGATAACGCTTCACAGCAGCATAAATAATAATAACTTGATATTCAACTGGCATAGGTTGATACTGTGGCTGTTTTAAAACTTCTTTAATTCGTTCCCCTTGCGCTAATTTTTCCTTCGTATCATTATCCAATTCCGAACCAAACTGGGCAAAAGAGGCCAACTCACGATACTGGGCTAATTCCACACGAATTGGAGCTGCAATCTTCTTAATAGCTTTAATCTGAGCTGCACCACCAACACGAGACACGGATAGACCTGCATTAATAGCTGGACGGAAACCTGCATTAAACATTTCCGTTTCCAAGTAAATCTGTCCATCGGTAATGGAGATAACATTTGTTGGAATATAAGCAGAAACGTCTCCTGCCTGTGTTTCAATAATTGGCAATGCAGTCAAAGATCCACCGCCTAGTTCGTCGGATAGACGAGCTGCACGTTCCAATAATCTAGAGTGCAGATAGAAAACATCACCTGGATATGCTTCACGCCCTGGTGGTCTCTTTAACAATAACGACAGGGTACGGTAGGCGGCTGCATGTTTACTTAAGTCATCGTATACAACTAATACATCCTCTCCAGCTTCCATCCATTCTTCTCCAATGGCACAGCCTGCATATGGAGCTATATATTGTAATGGAGCCATTTCACTTGCAGTGGAAGCTACTACTGTCGTATAATCCATTGCGCCAAACTCTTCCAGTGTTTTAACAATAGAAGCTACCGTAGATGATTTTTGTCCAATTGCAACATAAATACATTTAACGCCTTGACCTTTCTGGTTAATAATTGCGTCAATTGCAATAGCCGTTTTACCTGTTTGACGATCTCCGATAATTAACTCTCTTTGTCCCCTTCCAATTGGGACCATGGCATCGATTGCTTTTATACCTGTTTGTAATGGTGTACTAACGGACTTTCTAGAAATAACACCAGATGCAACACGTTCAATACGACGGTACTTATCTGTTTGAATAGGACCTTTTCCATCGATTGGTTGACCTAACGCATTCACAACACGCCCAATTAAAGCATCACCTGCTGGTACCTCAACGACACGTCCAGTTGTCTTTACTGTATCGCCTTCATTTATATTCCGCATATCACCCAATAATACGGCACCAACATTATCTT
>JBKTKK010000090.1:0-7789 GCA_047242405.1 Lachnospiraceae bacterium
GCATGATTCTTAGTCATTTATTGCCCCTCCTTCCGAATTTGCTAAAACCGGTGGAGTACTGCAACCATTACCAGCTGGATGTAAGCGCGTTTTTTTCTTTCCAGGATTAAGTCGACGGAACAACAATCCGATAAATATGATACTTCCTATAACACCAACGGTTAAGTTAATCGGAATTTCATAAGGGAAGTTAATCACACGACCAATAATATCACATGATAAAACGAATACAGCGCCAAACAATGCAGTGTCTAGCAAACTACCACGTATTTTATCCCCTTTGAACATAGATACAACGTTGGGAATAATTAACCCAAGATAGGGAACCGTACCAACGGTTACAACAACACTGGCAGTAATAAGAGCTGCAATGGAAAGTCCAGCAAACAACACGATGTTATAATTTACCCCTAAATTTTTTGAGAAATCTTCTCCCATACCAACAATGTTAAAGTGATTTGCAAAAATAAAGGCTAAAATAACAAGTGGTACAACGAGAAATACAATTTCATATCTTCCACGGAGGATTAAGGAGAAGTCTCCTACAAGCCAGGAGGATAACGCCTGCACCAATTCATATTTGTAGGAAAGATAATCGGTAATACCACCAATAATATTTCCAAACATAATTCCTACTAACGGAACCATAATAATATCTTTAAACTTAATTTTTTGAACAAAGAACACAAAAATCCATGTTCCTACTATTGCAGCAATAAATGCAAAAATAGTTTTTTGTATTAATGTCGAACTTGGAAAAAAAATCATTGCAACTAATATACCAAATTGGGAAGATGCTACGGTAGCACCTGTGGACGGCGAAACAAATTTATTCATACATAACTGCTGCATGATAAGCCCTGCCACACCCATACCGATCCCCGTACATAAAATCGCCATCAGTCGTGGCAGTCGTGAGATTAAGACAATTTCAATCTGTTCAAAATCTCCATTTAATACATCTACTATATTTAGGTCAATGACTCCGACAAAAATTGATACTATGGATAATACAATCAAACTTATTATCAGAACCACTGTAACTCTATTTCCCTTAAACAAGACGGACCTCCTCTATCCTTTAGTTAGTGGTTGCTAACTATGTATTAAAAAAAATCAGCTATAAGCTGTTTCTTTTTGACTGTAGTTAATTTACCATAGGTTTGAAAATAAATCAATAGTTGATAATGAGAATAATTATCAACTATTGTCCACAAATAAATTCGCCTTTTGCCGCAGAATCACGAATATTTTATACGGAACCTATCTTTATACTGGCTTGGTGTCATATTTAAGTTGCTCCGAAAATGTTTGCAAAAAGATGGTGTATCTTTAAAGCCACAAGACAGAGCAATCTCTGTCACATTCCGATCCCCTTGTTTTAATAAACGCATAGCCATCTCCAAACGATACTTCGTTACGTACTTTTTGGGTGATATATTCTCTTCTTGTATAAACAACCGATATAAATAGGTACGATCGATACCAATATATTTTGCAATATCAGAAATCCGAATATCGTAACTATAGTTATTCTTTATGTATTCAACCGCTTGTCTCATATAGAACTTCTCGTATGCGCCTTTCCCACTCTGTTCATGATTTTCCATACGTGAAAATATAAGATAAAAATAACCCAGTAGCATAAATTCATTCTGATTATAATTTTCAAAATTTTCCACCATTGATTGCAGGAAGAAAGCGATTTCTCCACCATTTCCCCCTTGATAAATTGGTGAATTTCCATTCATCCCACAGCGATCAACTATATTTTCTGCCTCTGTTCCACCAAAAGCAAACCACATATATTCCCACGGGTCCTGTTGACTTGCCATATAAAAAGTAGTCTCCTTTGGCTTAATAAGAAATGCTTGCCCTTGTGCGAGGTTATGTACCCTACCATTTTCATAGTATTTCCCGCTGCCATGCACGATATAATGAAGTAAATAATGTGGACGAATTGCAGGTCCAAATGCATGCCCTGGCTCACACTGCTCTCTCCCACAAAAAAATATGACAATTGGCCTCACTGTCACCTCATCAGCATTTTTATTATAAATCTCCACTTTTCCCCCCCTAACAATCAACAAATTGACAATATCCAGAAACATTTTGCATAGCATTCTTTTTGCAACTATTATATAATCTATCCATAAGAAAAACAAGAGGAATCAGCTAATACAACTATAATTCCTAGGAGGATTTCAAATGGTAAAAATCACATTTATGGGGGCAGGAAGTACTGTTTTTGCCCAAAATGTATTGGGGGATTGTATGTGTACCCCCGCACTTTGTGAGGCAGAAATAGCCCTCTATGATATCAACGAAGATCGGCTTAAGCGAATCCCGGCTTATTCTCGAGTCTATCAACAAAAATATAAATAATGGACGCAAGGATAAAGACTTATCTCGGTATAGAAAATCGAAAATCAGCCCTAAGGGATGCAAACTTTGTTGTAAATGCAATCCAAGTTGGTGGTTATTCCCCCTGTACAATCATTGATTTTGAGATTCCAAAAAAATACGGCCTAAAGCAAACCATTGCGGATACCCTAGGTATTGGAGGCATTATGCGCGCCCTTCGCACAATTCCTGTATTAGAATCGTTTGCAGCCGATATGGAAGAAGTCTGTCCAGATGCATACTTTTTAAACTATACAAATCCAATGGCTATGTTAACTGGCTATATGTTACGCTATACAACTATTAAGACGATAGGACTTTGCCATAGCGTACAACAATGTTCCGAGCATTTATTAAAATCCCTTGGAATGGAGGATAAACTACCTGGCCGTAAAGAATTAATCGCAGGTATCAATCATATGGGCTGGTTATTACAAATATGTGACAAAGATGGGAACGATTTATATCCGGAGATCCGAAAAAGAGCTGCTAAGAAAAATGCAGAAGAAAAACATAATGATATGGTACGTTTCGAATACATACGGCATCTAGGATACTATTGCACAGAGTCTAGCGAACATAATGCAGAATATAATCCACTTTTTATAAAATCCCGTTATCCTGATATGATTGAACAATTTCAAATTCCACTGGACGAATATCCACGCCGCTGCGAAAAACAAATAAAAGAATGGGCAAAAGATAAGGAAAAAATCTATATGGGTGGAGAAATCACCCATAAACGAACCCGTGAATATGCTTCCTACATTATGGACTCCATTGTAACCAATACTCCAATAGGAATTGGCGGTAATGTCCTCAACAACGGCTTAATCGATAACCTTCCTTCGGATGCCTGTGTAGAAGTTCCCTGTTTAGTCAATGGATCTGGCATTCATCCATGCCAGATTGGTAGACTTCCCGTACAATTAGCAGCTATGAATATGACTAATATTAACACACAACTTATGACAATTGAGGCCGCCCGTACAAAGAAAAAAGAACATATCTATCAGGCTGCTATGTTAGATCCCCATACTGCTGCAGAATTAAACATTGATGATATCGTAACAATGTGTAACGAATTGATTGATGCCCATGGAGAATACATGGCAATGTATAAATAAAACATGCTATTAAACGCTGTCCGCCACCTATGGGCAGCGTTATTTTCTCTTCCCTTGCGTGATTCTCGAAACTATATTATAATTTCACTAAATTAGTTCAAATAACAATTCAAAGTATATAGGAGAGAGAGATGATAAAAATAGAAGAACCCATACCATCGATACTTTTTTCTGGCATAAAACAAGAACAAATCCCATCCATGCTTGGATGCCTCAACGCGACGGTGAAACATTATAAAAAAAATGAATTTATATTTCATAGCGGTGACATGATATCCACAGTGGGAATGGTTATAAGCGGTAGTATCCACATTATAAAAGAAGACTATTGGGGAAATCGCAGTATTTTATCGAAAGAATTGCCTGGCGATCTATTTGGAGAAGTATATGCTTGTATAAAGAATACTCCTTTAGAAGTGAGCGCATTCGCACTTGAGGAGACGGATATTCTTGCTTTGGATGTTTCAAAGGTGCTTAAAGTATGCTCTTCCGCCTGCCAATTCCATACTAAGTTAATCGAGAACCTAGTTTTTATATTAGCACAAAAAAACCTCATGCTAACGAGAAAGATGGAGCATGTATCCAAGCGGTCAACGAGGGAAAAATTATTATCCTATTTATCCTCCCAATCCCAGCAATGCGGTAGCAATACGTTTGAAATCCCCTTTAACCGCCAACAATTGGCCGATTACCTCTTCGTAGACCGTAGCGCAATGTCAAATGAACTAAGTAAGATGCAATCAGAAGGTTTGATTACTTACCATAAAAACATATTTACTTTGATAAGTTCTACTGTAGTAAATACTTACGAAACAAGACTTAGAACATTACTCAAACAAAGAGTCCATTAAATCCTTATTCGTTTTTCCTGCTGTTTTTGTTGCAACGCATCAATATGATAAACTCTTCTTATCCGAGTACAAACAGCTCTTCCTTGCACCCTGCTGGTAGCAACTAATTGGTATTTGAATAAGTTCTCTGTTCTCTTTTTCACATACCGCTACACTTCCTTCAAAACGATCAATCGTGAAATAACCCATAATCACTTCTCCTCTACTCACTTATATCCTTATATACAACAAATTGATTGCGTCCTTGTTTCTTGGCACTATATAGCGCTTTATCTGCTTTTTCATATAATTCTTGAAATGTTACCCCATCCGATGGATATTTGGATAATCCTAAGCTACCAGTTACAAAACAATCATTGTCATATTTTTTTTCTAATCTACATCGTAGCAAATCTAATTTTTTTAGTAAGATTTTCTCATCACCTATATTTTCAATAAAGATAACAAATAAACCTGTTAACCAATCCGTTTCGGATAATTGCTTCAACTTGATTGCCTGTTTTTTTTCTTTATCAATATCCTTAATTAATAAAAAAGCCTTTACGACTCTGACATAAGGATCCACAATCATCTGTACCTCTGTCACTGCCCAAAAAACATATCCAGTATTGTCAACACGCTGATGTTCGCATTTGATCTCATCTATGCCCTGGCTGTGTAACATTAGCAAACGTTCTCTGAAAACCTGTTGCTGAACACGCTCCTATCACCTGTATAGACGCTTCACTTAATTGTAGCAAGTTTTACACACGCCTTTCTAACATCTTCGTTCCTTATATCAACGAAAATATTACGATAATTGTGCATTGCTATAAATTATATTATAACTTTCCTTCGAAAATTTCCATAGTAACATTATATCAAATTTCACCAATTTTCAACATTTCTTATTTTTAAAGAAACACAATCTCCTCTTACTCATCATAGATCCTCATTGGACATAAAAAAATACGGAAGATGTTGAAAGATTATTATGAAATCATTGCATATGGCCTAAAACCCAGACCTGTTGTCATGGAAAACATTGAAAACGTAATAAACTGGGGGGATTCCTCTTATGGCGATGCCATGTATGGCTGCAGATTGATGAGAAGCGTGAGCAGATTTGAGTTATCGAACATTATTTTTGCAAAGGATATCCGTTGTTTTATGACCCGATTATCTATCGGGCCACCACTCGGGAGTATTGGAAGTAAGTAAAGACTGCTGGAATTCTGTTGGGGGAATTCCGGTAGTCTTTTTAAATACCCGGCTGAAATAGAGAGGATCAGAGAAACCTACCATAGGGGCAATGGTAGACAAGTTCATCGTATTTGTGGCTATGAGCTCTTTTGCTTTATTAACTCGAAGTTCAGTCAGATAACGCATTGGTGCGACTCCCATACGTTTCTTAAATATGTGAGAAAAATACCCGGCACTTAACTTGCAATATTCAGCCATTGACTCTATATTCCAGTTTTCTTTATACTTTTGATTGAGTTGCATGACGAGACAATCAATAGAAAAGTCATTTCCCAAAGGAGAGAGCATCTGTTGATGGGATCGGGCTATGATAGCAAGTATTTGAAGAAAATTGCCTAAAACAACATCTTCCCAAAATGCTTTTTTCAGTTGCAATTCGATAATCGTTTCTTGAAAAAGAGTTTTTAACAGAGGGTGTTCTCCAATATAATAGTTATAGAGATTATACTTCTTAATGATATTCTTACAGTCACTTCCGGTAAAATGAATCCAGTAAATTTCGGGGTGTTCTTTGGCGTAATAGGAATAGATTTGGGGCTCTTGAGGATGAAACAGAATAATATTTCCAGCCCCCAATGTTTTCCATTCCTTATTTAGATAAAAGTGTCCAGCCCCCCTATGGATATAGATAAGCTGATAATCTACTCTGCCTGCAGAACGGTTTTGAGAGTAATCTTTTGTTTTGAAAATCTGCATTCCACAACAGTTGATCGTTAATGAACTTGAATCGTCTGCGAAGCCAGTTGTGCGTCTTTCGTTTCTTAAGTGACCTGAAACATTTATCATAACAATTCCTTCTTCTTTATAATAAAATCTTTCTGTTAAAAACCATAACATAGAAAAGCAGGATTGTCCATGTAAAACGTATGATTTGATATAGAAATGTAGCACTATACGCTCTATACTAGAGTCGTTAAATGAGCAGAATAATTCATGATACAATTACTTAATGGAGGAGGTAACATGTGAAAAGACAATGTATTTTTTTGATGACAGACACAACCAGAAAAGATATGGTCGGCTGTTATGGTAATCCCAAAATGAAAACACCGAATTTGGACCGCTTGGCTGAAGAGGGAATCCGTTACGAGAATGCATACACCTGCCAACCGGTCTGTGGACCAGCCAGAAGTGCAATCTTCACAGGGACGTTTCCACATACCAATGGCGTGGTAACCAATAGTATCGCTATGGGAGACAATATAAAGACGATTGGTCAGAGACTTCGTGATAATGATATTGAATGTGGTTATATTGGTAAATGGCATCTGGATGGTTCTGATTATTTTGGAAACGGACGTTGCCCGGAAGGTTGGAATCAAGATTATTGGTATGACATGAAAACATATTTAAATGAGTTGAGTGATCAAGATAAAGTAAAATCCAGAGATTCAAAAGAATCCTACAAAAAAGACTTTTCAGAAGAGTTTACTTACGCACATCGATGCTCAGAGCGTGCAATTAAATACCTGGAGGCGTACAAGGATAAAGACTTCTTTCTGAGTGTATCTTATGATGAACCTCATGGGCCATCCCTTTGCCCACCCCCATTTAATCACATGTATGATGGATTTCAGTTTGATAATTGTCCAAACTTTCAGGATGACCTTTCTAAGAAACCATTTCTGCAGCGCCTTTGGTCAGGAAAGAATCTGCATGCTACCGAAGATGAGATTAATAAGCCATCTGATGGCTTGTCCTTATTCCTCGGCTGTAATTCTTTTGTGGATTACGAGATTGGTCGAGTACTCGATAAGATTAAAGAGGTAGCACCAGATGCCATGATAATCTTCACATCTGACCATGGAGATATGCTTGGAGCACATCGATTATTCTCAAAAAATGCGGCAGCATACAAAGAAGTAGCAAACATCCCGTTAATCATTAAGGGTGGTGCAAGAGGGTGCGTGGTAGATGCAATGGCATCCCATATTGATATTGTTCCGACAATTATGGATTACTTTGGACTTCCACTTCCAAAATTGTTGGAAGGTAAAAGCATGCTTCCACAGATTTATGATACATCCAAAGAAATCAATGATGTGGTATTTACAGAGTTTACCAGATATGAGATTGATCATGATGGGTTTGGTGGGCTGCAGATTATGAGAGCAGTAATATCCAAACGATATAAACTGGTGATTCATCTGCTGGACAGTGATGAGT
>JBKTKK010000091.1:0-3251 GCA_047242405.1 Lachnospiraceae bacterium
ATCAAAGATTGCTATGCGGCCTTTTTCTGGTGTTTTTGTCCAAAACCGCCAAAGAAATGGATGCATCTTTTCGTCTTCGTTGTCTTTGTTTATTGTATGGACACGAAATCCGCGTGGATCTAACGCTTCGATTAATCGATTAATTTGAATACCTTTCCCTGCAGCACCTAATCCCTCAAATACAATAATCACTGGAATATCCGCATCCTTACATTCCCGTTGTAAAAGAGATAGCTTAAGTTGCTGTGCTTCAAGTGTCTCCTTTGCTATCTTTTTGTCTAATTTTTTGTATAAATCAACTTTTTCTAACATCGGAACATCTCCTTTCTTAACCTCTTATCCACAACAGGTTCCAAGGTACCAAAATTATTTATGATTAATCACCAGTAAAACTTTTATCTACATTAATCACACAATGACATCTGGGATCTTCTTTTTCCACCTGTTCCCCGATATCTTTTTTAATTTTATTTATATCTTTTTGTGTATATTTAGAGGCAACTACGATATCAAAAATCAAATTTATGTGCTCTACACCATAAACAAATCGAAAATCGTGCATAGTAATCGAATCATCGATTTTGTCGATAATATTCATAACCAATCCCCGAAAATATTTCACCCGTTCATCATGAATTGCAACTGGATCCATATGAATGACTAAAAAGATACCAAGTTTTTTCATAGCATCCCGTTCTATGTCATCGATTATTTCATGGGAAGTTAAAATATCGATGTCACTCGGAACCTCGGCATGGATAGAAGCCATACTTTTAGAGGGACCATAATTATGTACGATCAAATCATGGGTCCCAATGATTCCATCGTATTGTTCGACGAACTTTGTAATTTCATCATATAATTTCGGATCTACGGCGGCTCCGATTAATGGAGCTAACGTTTCTTTTGCAATATTAATACCAGCAATTATAACGACAATTGAAACAATTAGACCAATATAGCCATCAATATTCCAATGAAAAATCCCGTAAACAATTACAGAAACGATCGTTGCACTAGTTATGATAACATCGCCAAGAGAATCTGCTGCCGTTGCTTTCATAACCGATGAGTTAATTTGCTTCCCTAATTTTCGATTAAAATAGGCAAGCCATAGTTTAACTGCTATCGATAGTATTAAAATTACAGTAGAAATAATGCTGAAACTAATTGCCTCTGGAGTTTTTATCTTTTCAATTGCACTTTTTAAAAATGTCCAACCTACTTCAATAACTAGGAAAGACACAATTAAAGCCGCTATATACTCTATTCTTCCATGTCCAAATGGATGTTCCTTATCAGCAGGCTTTTCAGCCATTTTCACCCCTATAAAGCTAATAATAGACGAAGCTGCATCGGATAAATTATTAAAGGCATCAGATATGACAGAAATACTGTTTAGAAATGTTCCAATTGTTAGTTTTACAATAAATAAACATACATTACAACAGATGCCAACCGTACTGGCTAATATTCCATAGGCAGTACGAACTTTAACATCTGTTGTATTCTTATAATCCTTTACAAAATGTCTTAGAAAAAAATTAGTCATTCTGTCTCATTACTCCAATCTGGCGAATTTCGATATCGTCTTCTCGTTCTGCTTTTGTATCAATATCCATGAGTTCTTTTTCCTCTTTTGCGTAATAAAGAAACGTATCGTCCATGTGGTCTACTATAATTCTTTTTCACCAGTATCGCCAATAAATTGAGCAAATCTTCACGATAAGCAGAAGAAAAAATAGCCGGATTTCCTAAGCGTTTTCCAAAAGCGACGCATCCTAATCCTTTACTGCTCTGAAAATAGCCTTCAATCAAACCTTTTATCGTGTCTACCGATAAATACGGTTGATCACATACAAAGAACATATATGCATCATCGGTATTTGGGCTGTCATTTCTGACAGCCTCTACACCAAGTTCAATGGAATATGCGATTCCATTTTCACTATAGTTATTCTTAATAACTGTAATAGGGAGGCTACTCGTTTCCTCAATTATTTCACTATATTGCGTTACCAGTATGATTCTATTAATTTTATCACATAATTCCTCTGAAAGCAAAAGAACTTTATCTAATAATTGTCGATACATTGGCTTGCCATCTACTTGGGCAAGTAATTTATTACCATCATACCGGGTACTATTGGGCCGCTAATAGCAGTTAACTTTCATCATCTAATACCTTTCGGATCTTTTCCGTGTTATTGAAACTCTCTAATCCTTGCACCAGAAGCATTATAATTGCATGGCCAGCGCTGGTGATGGAGTATTAATAACGCTGCTCCAATTGATTTTGCACCAAATGTCCTGTTTTTCATAACTACTTTCGAATTCCACGCAATATTGCCAACATCTTGTCTAGCTGGAATTATACTGCATGAAGGAGTTGCTAAAATTCTTACCAGTTTTACTATATACAACATCTTCATATAAGGCCATTCCAATTCCTTGGGCAATACCACCTTCCGCCTGTATTCGAGCAAGGTTTGGATTTATTACGGTACCACAGTCAACAACAGCAACGTAATCAATAATTTCAGCCTTTCCTGTATCCTGATCCACCTCTACTTCAGCCATCCCTACCATAAATGGAGGCGGGGATACTGGAGAAGAATGAGATTCTGTAGCAAATAATGCATGTTCACCTGCACACATAGATTCGTTAGCAAGATCCTTTAACGATATCGTTTCCCCATTTCCTAAATGATATACACTCGTTCCATCAAAATCCACATCATCAACGGTACAACCTAACTTTCTGGCACCTTCTTCTAGAATCTTTTTCCTTAAGGTTTCACAGGTCTTTACAACCGCCATACCAGTAACATATGTGGTACTTGATGCATAAGAACCTGAATCATACGGAGAAGTATCCGTATCAACACCATACACTACGATATCCTCCACCTTACAATCCATACAATCAGCTGCCATCTGTGCTAAAATTGTATCACATCCAGTTCCCATATCCGAAGCACCAATCAATAAGTTATAGAACCCATCGTCATTGACTTTTAAAGCAACAGAAGCTGTATCTACACTAGAAATACCAGATCCTTGCATGGCCATCGCTACACCTAAGCCACGTACTTTTCCATTACCCATATCTTTTGATGGATACTTTTCATCCCAGCCTATCATCTCTTTGGCTTTTGCAAGACAACGATCGAGTGCACAACTTGTTGCAGTTTCACCATAATAAGCTGGCATTTTGTCGCCTTCTTTTACCATGTTGATCTCTCTTAATT
>JBKTKK010000091.1:3261-7759 GCA_047242405.1 Lachnospiraceae bacterium
CTGCGGATTCTACTGCAAAAAGCCCTTGGGTAGCACCGTAACCACGGTAAGCGCCTGCTGACATAACATTTGTATATACAACATCATAGGCGAAGCGGAATGCTTCTGTCTTTCCATACAACGGAATCGATTTATGTCCAGAAAGCCCTACCGTTGTTGGACCGTGTTCCCCGTAAGCACCTGTATTTGATAAGGTATAAACATCGATTGCTCGAATCATTCCGTTTTCATCTGCACCGACTTTCACTTTAATCTCCATTTCATGTCGAGGTGATGAAGCGATAAGTGATTCTTCCCTTGTATATATGATTTTTGCTGGTTTTCCTGTCTTTAATGTAACAAGCGCAGGATAAACCTCTGTTACAACGGTTTGCTTTGCTCCAAAACCACCACCAATTCTTGGTTTAATAACACGGATCTTTGATTTTGGAATCGCAAGGGCATTGGATAAGATACGTCTAACATGGAAGGTAATCTGTGTAGAGGAAACAACATTTAAACGTCCATATAGATCCATATAAGTAAAAGTACGGAATGTCTCCATCATTGCCTGTTGGTTCGCTTTTGTATGATAAGTATTTTCGATCACGTATTTACATTCATCGAATATCTTATTTACATCACCATGTTCTTCGCAATTACTTGCACAGAGATTTCTCTTATTATCTGCACCTACTTCACAAAGTGCTTTCCAATCTTCTTCTGGATGGATTAAAATTTCATTGTCTTTCGCTTTTCTAAAGTCCAGAAGTGCATCCAATACTTTATACTCAACTTTAATCAAACGCATTGCTTTATCGACACATTTTTCATCTATACCTGCTACAATGGCTACCGCATCTCCAACAAATCGCACTTGTCGATCAAGAATTAGTCGATCATATGGACTCGGTTCTGGGTACGTTTGTCCTGCCATAGTAAACCTTTGCTGTGGAACATCTTTATAAGTTAAAATACACGCAACGCCAGGTACTTTACTAGCAATCGTAGTATTCATATTTTCAATGATTGCATTGGCATGTGGACTACGAAGAACTTTTACAATTAGACAGTCCTTTGGTGCTAAATCATCTGTATAAACTGGTTTCCCAGTAACTAAAGCCATTGCATCTTTTTTCATTACAGGAGTGTTTACCGCATGGCTTCGTACCTTATAATGTTCTCGCGATTCTGGGTTAAATAAATTTTCCATTACAGTTCTCCTCCTTTTTTATATTTCAGATAATTTTTCACTGCACGCAACTGTCCCATATAACCGGTACAACGGCATAAATTACCTGCTAAATATTCTTTTATTTCTTCTTCCGATGGAATTTCTAATTCTTTACTCATGGCTAAAACATTCATAATAAATCCAGGGCTACAATATCCACATTGTTCTGCACCTTGATTTGCTAAAAATTCTCCAAACTCTTTCGCCTCTTCTTCAATACCTTCCATCGTTACAACATGTTTTCCAACTGCACGCAGAGCAAGGGTAGAACAGGAAAGGATCGGCTTGCCCTCTAATAGGACGGTGCACAAACCACAGTTTGAAGTCTCACACCCCCTCTTCACACTGTAATACCCCTTACTTCTCAAGTACTCTAAGAGCAACATATCTGGCGCAATTTCATCTTCTACTAATTGTCCATTAATCCACATTTTAGTAAGCATCATTTATTCCCTCCAAAACCTTCTTTAAACCTCGTCTAACAAATACACCAGCTAAGTGACGACGATATTCGGCACTTCCTCTCATATTCGTACCGTAGTGTAAAACATCTTGTATTTTAGTAGCGATTTCTAACACTTCTTCTTCACTTTTAGGCGTTTCAAACTCTATCAATTCGGCCCTTCTTGGTCTTGCACCAACTGATATACGTGTAACATTTTCATGGATACTCACTGCACATGCAAGAACTGGAAAATCAGTCGCCGTGATACGTAACGATTGATAAGACATAGAAAGCTTCTCTTTCTTTATAATAATACGAACTAAAATATCATTGTCGTAAGGCATTGCAACAAACTCTTTTAGTGGCACAATACCAGCCTTATATAACTCAACACTCGTATCCATTGCTAGTAAACAGGTAAGAATGTCTGAAAATCCAAATCTACCATATATACTACCGCCTATTGTAGCGCAGTTACGGAATTGTACTCCTACAATGTGACGCAATGATTCTTTTATTGCACCATCACACCAATTATTTAGAGACTTACACGTTTCCAAAGAACGCAATGTTGCCATACATCCAATAATAAAAGAATCACTTGTTTCTTCAATGGTATCCAAACCTAGACCTGATAAGTCAATGGCTGTTTGAATTTGTCTAGAACCTAGTTTTAGCCAACAGATTCCACCTACGATAACATTCGTTTTCTTTTGATTTAATTCATAAGCCTGTTCTAGGCTTTCCACTTTTACGTAATTTTTCGCTGTAAACAATTTAATCCCTCCAGTAAAACAGGGCTTTATCCCCTATTTGAATTAACTCTAGTGAATCAGTATAAACTTCTTTTAGTATGGCGGCAAACCGCAGTGCAAAGTTTTCTTCTTTGCGGCTTACCATACCTTTTATTTCGCCGTTACTTAAAACGATGATACGATCTGCATACTGCAAAGCAAATGCTGGATTATGAACACTAAAAACGGCACCTGTTTGATTGTCATGAACATAGGTTCTTAAATAACTTAGAAACTTATGCTGCCTCCCAATATCTAAGGCAGCCAATGGTTCATCTAAAACCATCCAAGTTGCCTGTTGAACACGAGCTCGCGCCAAATAAGCAAGTTTTCGCTCTCCGCCACTAATTTCATCGACATTACGCTCCCGTAAATGTACAATATCGAAAACATCTAAAGCCTCGTCAACCCTTTTTTTCTCACCAATACCTGGTTGTTGAAATGTTGGTAGAAAGGGGGTACTTCCCATTGCAGCAAAGTCTTCCACTCGATACTTCAACCATAATTCACTGTTCTGTGGAATATAAGCTACCTTCTTTGCACGTTCTTTAATGGGAATTTGATCCAGTGGCGTATCTTCATATAAAACGGCGCCACTGGTTGGTTTTATCAACCCCGTAATGGTTTTAAGCAAGGTTGTTTTTCCGGCTCCATTGGGGCCGACTAAAGCGATTAATTCCCCTGCTTCCCATTGAAACGAAACATTTTTAACAATCTCTTTTTTATGCAGACAAACATTCAAACACCTTGCTCGAATCATTGATGAATTCCCCCTTTTTTACTTAAGAAGATAATCAAAAACATAGATCCGATAAATGTTGTAAGAATGCTTATTGGAATTTCTGCCGAAAACAGGGTTCTCGCCAATAGGTCTGCTGTAAGTAGCAAAATACTACCGCATAGCATAACCAATGGAAAGTTTTCTACATAACTTTCCTTCCATATTAATCTTGTCATGTGGGGGACAATTAATCCGACCCAAGACACGACACCTGCTACCGAGACGACGGAAGAAACTAGTATGGTCGCACACAAAATAGCAATGATTCGAATAAGCACAACGTTCACACCCAGTGTCTGTGCCTCCTCATCTCCTAACGTTATTACTTGTAATTTCCAGCGGATCAAAAATAATAGAAAAGAGGAACTACAAATAATCGGAGTTATTATTTTTAAATGATTCCAACCAGTAATATTGAAACTACCCATGAGCCAATATTCAATGGCGGGAAGCTCTCTATTAGGATCTGCTACATACTTTAAAGTCATGATAACGGAATTGGCCATAGCGCCAATTATAATCCCTGCAATTATCATAGCATAAATACGATTTCCTTTCATCCACCTAGCAAGAATTACCGCCAATAGAACAACGAGTATTCCCGCTATAAAAGAGAGACTCTGTATTGCAAATACATTACTTTCAAAATACAAAATACCGAAAATAGCGCCTATGGAAGCACCGCTGCTTACACCTAATACATCAGGCGAAACGAGAGGATTCTTAAATATTCCTTGGTAGACAAAGCCCGACAAGGAGAGTGCCGCACCGGACAATACAACAAAAAAAGTTCTAGGCAACCGAATCTTAAAGAATACATTGTGGTCCATTACACTTTCACCGGTATCGGTTAATACTGCCCAGATGTCAGAAAGTGACAACGGATACCGCCCAATGCAACAGGATGCCACAACGAATCCTAATAAAATAACGGTTAAAACCCAGAACTTTTGTTTCAAATTAATCACTCCATTTTATCTTCATATTGATTGACTATAACTGGGATGCCTCCACAGTTATTCCGAAAAATTCCTTATAGAAATTCTCCACTTCCATGTTAAATGCTTCTTCTGTATATAAATCCGGATGCAAAACGTGGGTTAACCATAATACTCCTAAAATAGAGGATGGAGTTGGATAATCCCATGGTTCTAATCTAGAAGGGAACAGGAACACATTATCCTCTTTTAAGGCGGTAACCTCTGCCAATGCACGATTCGTTTTAATATCATCTAAGGAATACTCTGCATAATTTACAGCAAAGA
>JBKTKK010000092.1:0-7621 GCA_047242405.1 Lachnospiraceae bacterium
ATGGTATGCCAAGAGAAATGGCATATGAATTTGTCTCACAATCATTGATCGGATCAGCTAAGATGGTATTGGAAACGAAAGAACATCCAGGTAAACTAAAAGATATGGTATGTTCTCCTGGTGGAACGACAATTGCTGGAGTTGCTGCTTTAGAAGAGTTTGGTTTTCGAAATGCCATTATAAAAGCAACGGATCAGTGCTATGAAAAAAGTGAGCATATGAAGTAAGTCTAAAATAAGGGGTAGTTAGAAAGAGGATTGCGATGGATCATGTAAAGCGTGTGAAAAGAGAGTTGGTTTACACAGGTAGCATTTTAAAGTTCTATAAAGATACCGTTGAGACACCGGATGGCCGCACGGCAGAATGGGATTATATTGGACATAAAGGGGCTGCGGCCGTTTTACCAGTTACAGAAGATGGGAAACTTATTTTAGTTCGTCAGTACCGAAATGCATTGGACCGTCTAACGCTGGAAATACCGGCGGGGGCTAGAAATGATCCAGAGGAACCTACCATTGCATGTGCTTTTCGCGAATTAGAAGAAGAAACCGGATATAAGGCGGAAAAACTTGAATTCTTAATTACACTTCGAACAGCGGTTGCTTTTTGCGATGAGTTAATTGATGTTTATGTAGCCACTGGCTTAACACCGGGAGAGCAGCATTTGGATGAAGATGAATATGTAGAAGTAGAAGTCTATACCGTTGAGCAGCTTACAGCCATGATACTAGATGGAACAATACAAGATGCAAAAACAGTTGCTGCAATTATGTCTTATAAGGCAAAAAGTGGGAAATAATTACAGATACACATAAGAGAAAACAACAATTATTAAGGTTGCTGTAAATCGTTTTATTACGCTTTACAACAACCTTTTTATAATATAAAAGACGAAAAAAAATAATAAATTTGAAAGAATTTATAGAGAAATGATGAAAATACAAGAAAATGTAAGAAATTTTAAAAAATAAAAGAATGGTTTACATGATATACTAGAATGCAGTTCCACATTCAACCAATTATAAAGCAAATAGAAAGGACGAGTTGTTTTGACTTTAAATAAAGAAATGCGAGATAGGGGATTGGAAGTTGGCTTTGTCTTGATATTTTTTACAATTGCCTTTACGTGGGCAGTGTTACAGCCATATAATACGGCTCCCGATGAAGCAATGCGCTATTTGATACCGAAATTTATATACCAGCATGGAAGATTGCCGCGAGGAGATGATCCTGCGATACGTAGCAATATTTGGGGTATCTCCTATGGCTTTTTGCCTTATGGGGCAGGTATTGTATCTGCTCTTTTTATGAAAATCATATCCGTTTTTAATAACTCTGCGCGCGCACTTTTACTTGCAGCTAGAATGGCAAGTGTATTGTGGGGTGTTGGTACCGTTGTACTTACCATTAAGACTGCGAAATGCTTGTTTCAAAGTGCAAGTAGTCGGTGGTTATATATTGTTCTAATAGGGATGCTTCCCCAATTTGTTTTTCTTTGTACGTACGTGAACAATGATAGTTTTGCCATTTTTAGTACAGCTGTGATGCTTTATGCATGGGTAATTGGGCCAAAGAGCCAATGGGATAGAAGGAGTCGGACTATTTTGGCCATTGGTGTTTCAGCCTGTGCTCTTTCTTACTATAATGCCTATGGCATGATCTTATGCAGCATTATTTATTACTGTGGAACCAGTGGATTGTTTACCAAGGACCAGGCGAAAAGAAAAAAGGAAATAGGGAAAATTCTATATATTATTTTTCTTGTAGCCTTACTAGCTGGGTGGTGGTTTATCCGTAATTTAATCCTGTACAAGGGCGATTTACTTGGGATACAGGCAGAACAGGCCTGTGCAGAGATGTTTGCTGCGGATAAGTATAAACCTTCAAATCGGTTGACACTGCAAAGGCAGGGCATGAGTCTTATTACGATGTTACTCCATACAAAATGGGCGGCTGATACGTATCATAGTTTCGTTGGTGTATTCGGTGTAATGTCCATTCATATGAAGGAATGGGTTTATGATGCTTATTTCCTCCTATTTGCCGTTAGTGCCATTGGAACAATGGTGAAAACAGGGGGGATGCTTTTAAAGAAAAAAATTTTCTTGCATAGAGATCTGTTGTTTCACAGTATGATGATTTTAACAATTATTCTGCCGGTTCTTCTTAGCATATATTATTCCTACACGAGTGATTATCAACCACAAGGAAGATATATTATGCCGATGTTACTTCCTTTTATGTATTATATCGTAATAGGATTCACCTACGTCGTTCATACGTTTATAAAGGATGAAAAAAAACAAAATTTTGCAGTAGCATTTTTTGCGGTGGGTATCCCTTTCGTAACGATATTTGTATTTGCAACAACAGTACTACCTTTATATGTATAAAATAGATTAGGATAATAGTTCATGAGGAGGATAATATGATTGATTTTAATGTTCCATTGTTTATGGGGGAAGAGATCAAATATGTAATGGAGGCGATGAATAATCACCAAATTTCCGGTGACGGATGTTTTACGAAAAAAGATAATAAGTGGATTGCGGACAACTTACATGTAAACCATGCTTTACTTACAACTTCATGTACCCATGCACTGGAGATGGCTGCTATTCTTACAAAAATACAAAGGGGGGATGAGGTAATTATGCCTTCTTTTACTTTTGTTTCCACGGCAAATGCCTTTGTATTAAGTGGGGCAAAAATCGTATTTGTCGATATTAGACCTGATACGATGAACCTGGATGAAAACCTTATTAAAGAGGCCATTACAGAAAAGACAAAAGCGATTGTGCCGGTTCATTATGCCGGAGTTGCTTGTGAGATGGATAAGATAATGGATATTGCTAAAAGGCATAACCTCCTTGTCGTAGAAGATGCAGCCCACGGTATGTTGGCTACTTACAAAGGAAGGGCCCTTGGAACGTTAGGTGATATTGGGTGTTTTAGTTTTCACGAGACGAAAAACTACAGCATGGGAGAAGGTGGAGCCATTGTGTTCCATTCGGATGATTTTTATGAGGATGCTGAAATCATAAGAGAAAAGGGGACGAACCGGAATCGATTTCTACGTGGACAAGTCGATAAGTATACGTGGACGGATTATGGCTCCTCTTATCTGCCAAGTGACATTAATGCAGCCTATTTATGGGGACAGTTACAACAGGCAGATCAAATAAATGAAAATCGATTAGACATATGGAATCGTTACCATAAAGGCCTTATCCCCCTAGCGGAGGAAGGGCGAATTGAAGTTCCCTACGTACCGAATGAGTGCAAACACAATGGTCATATGTATTACATAAAGGCGAAAGATTTAGAGGAACGTACAAGGTTGATTACATACTTAAAAAACGCTGGCATTATGGCAGTTTTTCATTATGTACCACTTCATAGTTCCCCTGCCGGAATTAAGTTTGGAAGATTTTATGGAGAGGACCGTTATACGACAAAAGAAAGTGAGCGATTGGTGCGTTTGCCTATGTACTATGGGCTAGAAGCTGGTAAGATTGATTACATAATTGATACGATTTACAGCTTTTATAAGCAGTGAAGAGAGGGATGAGGTTAAATGAGTAAGATAGAGACCTTCAATCGAGAAAAGACATTAAAATATATAATTTTGTTCGGAACAGTTGGCTTATATTCCCTTGCTTCTGTCTGTGCAAAATTCGCGGCGGGCTTTCCATTTTTATCAGTTGGCTTTGTGCTGGTTTATGGGCTGGAGTTGTTTATTTTGGGTATTTATGCCTTACTATGGCAACAGTTATTGAAAAGTTTTTCGCTTACCGTTGCATATGCCAACCGGTCCTTATGTATTCTATGGACCTTTCTATGGTCGGTACTTATATTTAAGGATACCATTGATTTAAAAAAAATAGTAGGAGTCATCGTTGTTTTTATTGGAACAATGATTGTGAATCGATATGAAAGTTAGTACATCTTATTTGTTTGCATTTGGCGCAGTGTTTTTGTCCGCTATTTCACAAATTCTCTTAAAAAAGAGTGCCCAAAGAAACTATTCGAGTTTCCTGAAAGAATATTTAAATGTATACGTAATAACTGGCTATGGCCTATTTGTTATTTCGACCATTCTTATGGTAATTGGTTTACAAAAGCTTTCCATACAAGATTCTGCGATGATTGAAGCTTTGGGCTATGTGTTAATAATGATTTTAGGTTGGCAATTCTTAAGGGAGAAGATTACAGTTGGTAAACTAGTTGGAAATCTCATTATTCTGGCGGGTATTCTAATTTATTATAGTTAAGTGATGCTTCGTTGCCGTACTGTATGAATGATAGAGAGGTTATAAGATGAAAAAGTTATCAATTATTATTCCGGTTTATTTTAATGAAGATAATTTATTTCCGTTATATAAAGACTTAAGTAGAAAGGTATTGGATGAATTGCCATGTGATTATGAAATTGTATTTGTAGATGATGGATCAAAGGATCAATCCTATGAGAAGATGGAACAATTGGCAGCAATCGATGACCATATACGGACGGTAAAATTATCGAGAAATTTTGGTGAGCATGCGGCTGTATTAGCAGGGCTTTCCGTATGTACCGGAGATTGTGCAGTGAGAAAAGCGGCTGATTTACAAGAGCCATCGGAAATGATTTTAGATATGTTTCGAAAGTATTTGGAAGGCTATAAAGTTGTGATGGCAGTACGCAGCGACCGAGAAGATCCGTGGCATCAAAAACTATTCTCTAATTTATATGCAGCTTTCATACGCAAAATGGCTCTGCCAACGATGCCGAAAGGTGGCGTCGATACATTTTTCATTGATCGTCAAGTCATTGACCTATTAGTGGACTTAAAAGAAAGCAACGCCCCTGTTACAGAGCAAATTCTTTGGAGTGGCTTTCCAACTGGATATGTATCTTACGTAAGAAGAAAAAGAGAGGTTGGAAAATCCCGATGGACCTTGATGAAAAAAATAAAAATGACTTTTGACTCGTTATTGGGGTTTTCTTATGTACCAGTTCGTTGCATTACTACGATTGGATTCCTTGCGTTTTTTGGATCCATTTTATGGATGGTTGTACTGATAATAGAGAAATTAAACGGTACGATAACAATTGATGGGTATGCATCCTTAAGTATTATGATTTTAATGAGTTTTGGGATTATTATGTTTTCAATGGGGATTTTAGGAGAATATATATGGAGAGCGCTTGATGCAGCTAAGAAGAGCCCGCCATTTATTATAGACGAGCCAGGGATGGGAAATAAGCCAAGCAGGGATAGCGAAAACGAGGATGATTTGTAGTTATGAACCTCCGTTTCTGTGCATATAGTAGGACAGGAACAAAAATGGGGAGGCGGTTCTTTGAATCAAGTAGAGTATAAGTCGTATGGATTCCTTGCTGCTTTCGTCGCAGGAATATTATTAGGAACGATTGCAACCAATTTGTTTGGAACACAATTTACGAAACAACTCGGTATTTATGGCAATTTTTTTCAAAGCCAGTTGCAACTTGTGAAGTTGGATTCATTTTCCTTATTTCTTTATATCCTACAGCATAGAATCGGTATATTTGCAATTTTAAGTGTACTTTCTTTTACCCCTGCCGGTTATGCAGGGGTATTGACGGGAGGGGCTTATTATGGTTATTGTGCGGCAATCGTCATGGCCAGTGCTACACTGCTCTATGGTTTTATGGGATTTCCCGTGTTTTTAGCTATTTCTATGCCACAATACCTGTTTTATGGCGGAGCAGTGTTTGTAGTTGCGAAGCATACATTTCTTGTGCATAAAAGATCGAGAAATGAGATTATTACTTGTGTAGGTATTATAGTTGGATTGTGCATAATTGGGGCTTTTGCCGAAGCCTATATTAATCCAAGGTTCTTAAAATTACTAATCAACTAAAAATAAGTCATTCCTTTTATACTATATGTTGACAGAAAAATGAGGTTTAAATCTATATGTTGTACGTGCAAATTGTGTAAGAAATTCGTACCTATTTTTAGAAATATTGTTTGATTTTCTATGAAAATGTAGCTATAATGATAGATACGAACCGCGTTTGGAGAAGAAATAAGGGGAATGATTTATGATTGTTGAGATACAAAATTTTATTACATATTTGCATCAGGTAAAGAAGACGACGTCAAATACCGAAGTCTCTTATCAGAGAGACTTAATAAAAATGGCCGATTTCTTAAATAAGGAAGGTATTTCGGATGTTCGTAAAGTTACAGGGACAAGCTTACTATCTTATATTTTATTTCTGGTGAAAGAAGGTAAGGCAACAACAACGATTTCTAGGACAATCGCGTCCATGAAAGCGTTTTTTCATTATGTGCAAAGTTTAGGATTATTAAAAGAAAATCCTACAGAAACGCTAAAAGCTCCAAAAGTGGAAAAGAAAATACCGGAAATTTTAACAATTGAAGAAATGGATTGTTTGTTAAGTCAGCCAAGTCACAGTTC
Source organism: Lachnospiraceae bacterium (assembly GCA_047242405.1). Classification (GTDB taxonomy): domain Bacteria; phylum Bacillota; class Clostridia; order Lachnospirales; family Lachnospiraceae; genus Fimimorpha. The sequence goes on from JBKTKK010000092.1 coordinate 6,454, forward strand.
GTCCAAAGAAATAAGAGATAAGGCAATGTTAGAGCTGCTTTATGCCACTGGAATTCGCGTTACCGAACTAATCACTTTAAAAGTTACAGATGTCAACATGACCATGGGATATATTACTTGTAATGTAAGAGGACATCAAAGGACAATCCCATTTGGATCAGAAGCGAAAAAAGCGTTGCAGCTTTATTTTAAGGAAGCGCGTGAAATATTAGTTTCCGATGGGGCCGATGAATATTTATTTACCAATTGCTCAGGAGATCCAATGAGTCGACAGGGGTTTTGGAAATTAGTTAAATATTATGCAAAGAAGGCCGGAATAACAAAAGATATTACACCACATACCTTGCGCCACTCGTTTGCTGCCCATTTAGTAGCAGGGGGGGCCGATTTAAAGGATGTACAGGAGATGCTTGGTCATTCGGATATATCAACAACACAGTTATATTTAAGTATGAACCGGGCGCCGATGAAGGATTCGTATTCGGCCCATCCTAGAAAGTGAAAAATAAGTAAGTAAAAAATAAAAGCTTAGCCATGGATTGCTCCAATGTCTAAGCTTTTGTTTTTTATTTTACTTTATCGGCGATATCATAAATGAGTCTTTCAGAATCTTCCCAGCCCAAACATGGATCGGTTATTGATTTTCCATATACATGTTCTCCGACTTTCTGGCATCCACCTTCAATATAACTTTCAATCATAACCCCTTTTACTAGGTTTTTAATATCCGTGGAATGATTTCTACTATGAAGGACTTCTTTTACAATACGGATTTGTTCCATATACTGTTTGTTTGAGTTTGAATGGTTGGCATCTACGATACAAGCTGGGTTTTTCAAATCTCTTTCGTTATACATGTCTAATAAGCGAGTCAAATCTTCATAATGATAATTTGGCTGTGCCTGACCATGTTTATTTACAGCACCTCGTAAAATCGTATGGGTTAAATCATTTCCATCTGTTTTTACTTCCCATCCACGGAAAATAAATTCATGGCCACTCTGGGCAGCTACGACAGAATTGAGCATTACAGAGAAATCACCACTTGTAGGATTTTTCATACCAGCTGGTATATCCATACCACTAACGGTCAGACGATGCTGTTGATTTTCAACGGATCGGGCACCGATTGCCACGTAGGAAAGTAAGTCGGATAAGTATCTTAAGT
>JBKTKK010000093.1:0-4176 GCA_047242405.1 Lachnospiraceae bacterium
CTCTGGAATCCTAACTCCAGGAAGACTACGATGTTCTCTTTTTTCTCGTAACTCTTTTATTTCATCCCCGATTGCAGACCAAGCAGTAACTTGATGCCCATTGGCAATTAAAAGTATACCAAGGGCAGTACCCCAAGTTCCTGTACCGATGACACCGATTTTACTCATTCTTTTTCACTTCCTTATTTATAAGTTTCGGTTATTCCTATGTTATTTTCTTGAACCGATTTTATTTTCATTTCCATGTAACAGACGTACAATGTTAGCCCTATGACGCCAGTACGCCAAAGCAGTGATTGCAAATACTACTACGTAGAACTCTTGTTTTGCTATTTCCGACAAACCGTATATACCATGGTAGGCAAAAAGCACAGACATTATAAACAGTATCGTAACCACCAATAAAGACCCCAGTGATACAAATCTCGTTAAGGCCACAGAAGCTACAAAAACCACGAAACAGACAAGGGTAATTCTCCAATCATATGCAACGACTAATCCTGCCGTACAGGCAATTCCTTTTCCCCCTTTAAATCCAAGGTAACAAGGATAATTATGTCCAAGTATTACACCAAAAGCCATATACATTAAATATAAGTATGCCATATCCGGTTGTATGCTTTTAAATATAATTAAGGTGGCCGCACAAGGGATGAGGCATTTCAAAAAATCGCCAAAAAATACAATTAAGCCTGCTTTTTTACCTAGTACGCGGAGTGTATTGGTAGCCCCTGCATTGCCGCTTCCCGTCTTCCGAATATCGATACCATGTTTTCTACCATATAAATAACCGGTCTGAAATAATCCAAAACAATAACCGATTAACAGTAAAATAACTCTAAGCATTACTGATCCTTTTCCTTTCGCTCCCGAATAATAAACTTCAATGAAGTTCCTCGAAATCCGAAAGCTTCTCGAATTTTATTTTCGATGTATCTTGTGTATGAAAAATGGGTTAACTCTTTATCGTTAACAAATATAACAAATGTCGGCGGTTTTACCGAAACTTGTGTGATATAATAGAGTTTTAAACGTCTACCTTTATCAGACGGTGGCTGTTTCATAGCAACTGCCTCTGCCATAATTTCATTTAAAACTCCCGTTGCCACACGCATTGTTTGATTTTCAATGACCATATCAATTGATTCAAACAAGCGATTTAATCTTTGCCCCGTCTTGGCAGATATAAAAATAATTTCCGCATAGGCCATGAAGGAAAGTGTTTCTCTTACTTTTTCCGTAAAACGGTAGATTGTCTTATCATTTTTTTCAATGGCATCCCATTTGTTTACAGCTACAATAATACCCTTTCCACGTTCATGGGCAATACCGGCTATTTTCGCATCCTGCTCTGTTACACCTTCTACGGCATCGATAACAAGAACTACAACATCGGCACGTTCAACCGCACTTACCGTACGAATAATACTGTATCGTTCCAGTTCTTCTTTGATTTTATTTTTTCTACGAAGTCCGGCCGTATCGATAAATATATACTCTTTCTCCTCCCAAGTAATCCCTGTATCAACCGCATCTCTTGTTGTACCTGCGATGTCAGAAACAATTACTCGATTCTCACCTACAATACGGTTTATTATGGAAGATTTACCTACATTTGGTTTTCCAACAACTGCTATTTTCGGTCTGTCATCTTCTGCTTCTTCAAACATGGACTCTTTAAAATGTCCAGTTACTGTTTCCAACATATCACCGATTCCTAAACGAGAGGAAGCAGAGACTGGTACTGGATCACCAATTCCTAAATTATAAAATTCATATACGTCTGGCATAAACTTTTCAAAGCTGTCTACTTTATTTACAACAAGTACCACTGGTTTACCAGAACGACGTAACATATCTGCAACTTTTGAATCAGAATCTACAAGGCCTTGTCTTACATCGGTTAAGAATATAATAACATCAGCCGTATCTATCGCTATTTGTGCCTGTTCTCTCATTTGAGATAAAATAACATCCTTACTATCTGGTTCAATACCACCTGTGTCGACGAGGGTAAAACTCATATTTAGCCACGTGCAATCTGCATAAATACGGTCTCTCGTAACTCCTGGTGTATCTTTCACAATTGAAATCATGTCACCGGCCAGTACATTAAATAATGTAGATTTACCTACATTTGGGCGGCCTACTATAGCCACGATTGGTTTACTCATAACTTTTCTCCTTTATTTGCATACTACAACAAAATTGTTGTAATCTCTGCCATTCTACAATTCGTAAGGTTGATGAACCGGTTCCTCTTCCGGCCCAACGATCCCTAAAATTGTCTCAATTAAATCCTGTCCGCTTGATTTTACAATATTAATAGGTACTCGTAAAGCAGTTTCTACCTCTTCCGCTGTAATATCATCTAGAAATACTCTTTCACCACTGCGGAACATATTTACAGGTAACAAGAGACGTTCACCTAGTTTTTTATCCTTTAGCTGGTTTATTAAATCCGTTCCAGTTATTAAGCCAGAAACCGTTATTTTTTCTCCAAAGAAATCATTGCGAATCCAATGTACATTTATTTTAATATTTGGAAACTTTTCTTCCACCCATCCACAAATTTCTCGTAGGAAAGGATAAGCTAATTTTCCAGTAGCAAGGGTAATTTCCATTGATTGTGTACAAACATCCTTTGATACCGCTTCTAACGCCTCCTTTGATTCTTCCAATAGTAGGCGCACCATACCAACTCCATTTTCTAACTGAATATATCCATCGTACCGATCTGGCTCTGGCATTGGGCGATTTGCTAGTATGTAAAACTCATCGCTAGCCTGTACAAAATGTATTCCATGTTTTTCATAAATCTTTCTTTGTCTATCTTCGATTAGATCGATCACCTTTTCAGCGTCCTCTTTCTCGAAGGATTCAAGCGGGTAAAGTCCTTCTCGATATTTCGTAAGACCCACTGGTACAACTGATAAACTTTGCATATGAGGAATAAAAGCAGCAAGATCGTCAATGGTTTTTTCTAATTCTGCCCCATCATTGACACCTTTACACAAAACAATCTGGCCATTCATTTCGATTCCAGCGTCATAAAGTCTTTTTATTTTATCTAACGCCTGTCCCGCAAATCGATTGTGTAACATTTTTTTTCTCAAATCCGGATTCGTCGTATGGACTGAAATATTAATTGGTGATAGATGATATTTAATAATACGATCAATATCTTTATCCCTCATATTGGTCAAGGTAATATAATTTCCTTGTAAAAAAGATAAACGAGAATCATCATCTTTAAAATATAATGTTTCTCTCATACCAGGGGGCATTTGATCAATAAAACAAAAGATGCATTTGTTCGTACAAGATTTATATTCAGACATTAAACTACTTTCAAAGACAATGCCTAAGTCTTCGTTGTAATCTTTGTCGATTTCTAACAACCATTCTTCTCCATTTGGTTTTACCGCAAGCAACTCAATATATTCATCTTCAATCAAGTAATGATAATCAAATACATCTTCAATTTCCTGATTATTCACTGACAGAATACGATCTCCTGGTTCTAATTCTAACTCCTCTGCAATGGAGCCAGGTTCTATTTTGGTAATAATATGTCCTTCTATTTTCTTCATTATTTCCTCCGTTATCCGTAAATTCAACGGATCTTTTCTTATCATAACAATATTTATGAAATTTGTAAAGCCTGGTACCGTCTGGGAGTATCGTTAGAAAGTCCCTCTTGCTGCTGGCATATTCGTCCATTTCCTATGAATTTTGTCAAATTTTATATAAATTTGCGGTGTTTGTAAGAAAATACGTGAAAATACCTTGACTATCGGTTTATAAAAGTGTTATAAATTATGTGTCAGTGCGGACACCAGTCGAAAAATGCCATTCGGGGATGAAACGAGGCAATTATGGTTCCGCCTTTATTTATGAATTTTTAGGCCGCCGCCAGCGGTGAAACGGAGGATATAATGGCAAATAATTACACCTTTGATAACACAATTCCTATAGCACCTTTAAAAATTGCAGCACTTGAAAGCTGCAGTGATTTAGCTACACTTGTAAACAATCATATTGTAAATTTTCGTAGAAATGATACAGAAGCATTAAAGGCAAAACAGTCTAGCTTAGAATTTCGTGGCTATGATTGCGATTCCTATTTACTTGATTTTAAATGCCCTCGCTTTGGATCCGGCGAAGCAAAATGTG
>JBKTKK010000093.1:4186-7591 GCA_047242405.1 Lachnospiraceae bacterium
TTTTTTTTAAACGACTCTGTTCGCGGTACCGACCTCTTTGCTATGGTGGATGTTACAAACCATAGCCTTACCTATTCTGTTTGTGGTCATACAAACCATATGTCACCCGATGATCATTTTCAAGATTTGAAACGTCTTCTTGGTGCCAGCGGTACAACAGCACACCGTTTAAATGTTATTATGCCTTTCTTATACGAAAGCAGACAACACAAACGTACCCGCAGAGAATCGTTAGACTGCGCTATGGCTTTAGAAGAATTGGTAAATATGGGCGTATCGAACATTATAACTTTTGATGCCCATGATCCAAGAGTACAAAATGCGATTCCATTACATGGCTTCGATAATTTTACACCACCTTATCACTTCATTAAGACTTTATTCCGCCAATTGCCGGATTTTAAAATAGATAAAGAAAACTTAATGGTAATTAGTCCAGATGAAGGTGCAATGAATCGTTCCGTATACTTTGCAAATAACCTTGGAGTGGACATGGGTATGTTCTATAAGAGAAGAGATTATTCAACAATTGTAAATGGACGTAACCCAATTGTTGCTCATGAATTTTTAGGCGCTAGCGTAGAAGGTAAAACCGTTATTGTCGTAGATGATATGATATCTTCCGGCGAAAGTATGTTAGACACTTGTAAGGAACTTCGTAACAGAAAAGCGGCTCGCGTTATTGTTTGCTGTACTTTCGGTTTATTTACCGATGGTTTTGAGAAATTTGATGAGTTCTATGAAAACGGTTATATGGATTATGTAATTACTACAAACTTAAACTACCGTAATCCTGAACTTTTAACAAAACCTTGGTATTTAGAAGCTGATATGAGTAAATACGTAGCTGCTATCATTAATACACTAAACCATGATGTCTCCATCGGAGCATCTATGTCTCCAACAGAGCGAATTCAAAAACTTGTGAAAGAGCATAATGCAAAATTGAGAGGCTAAATAGAAAACCATTGGTACATGTAACATGTACCAATGGTTTTTATTCATTTAAGGATAAAAAAGCTGCTAAGTTCCCTCTTTTATCTCCCATAACCCGATGCGAATATAAAAGGTCGGAATTGCACATCGTACAAATATCGGTAACCGCCATATGTTCCTCTAAAATACCCGCTTCTTCTAATACGACTTTATTCGCTCTCCATAAATCCAAATGAAATTTTCCATTTAATTTATCCGTTAGAATTTCCTCTTTTCTATCCCCAAAAGCTTTCTGAAATTCCATTGCTACCTCCTCCCCTATTTCATAACAGCTTTTACATATACTTGGCCCAATACATGCAAGGATGTCTTTTGGATCGGACCCATATACCTCATTCATTTTATCAATGGTACACTTTCCCATTCGATTTACCGTGCCTCTCCATCCAGAATGACTAAGCCCAATAACTTTCTTGACAGGATCAAGAAAATAAAGAGGAACACAATCAGCATAGAAAGTCGTTAAAACAAGGCCTGGTACGTTGGTAACGAGGCCATCAATATTTTCATAATCTCTCGGCTTTTCAATTCCTTTTCCTGCATCTTCTTCTGTTACTACCTTTATATTCGTTGTATGCGTTTGATGGGACAATACAATTTTTTCACTACTTATGCCAATCGCCTTACATATTCGTCGGTAGTTTTCCCGAACACTTTCTTCCTTATCACCGCGGGTAAAACTAAGATTCATTTCAGAAAAATCACCGGTACTAACACCGCCCAGTTTTGTAGAAAATCCGTGTTTTACCATTCCTGTATGTTCAAGCAAGGGAAAATAGAGATAAGGTACCTGATCTACCATTCTACACTCCGTTGTTACAACCCCAGCCTTCCGCTTAAATCTTAACTCCATATTTTATTCCTTTCTTTCAATCATAAACGAAACGTTAAGTGGACAAACCGCTCTATTGATGACTGCCCTTCCGGGAATCTACTTGGTTCGGTTATAATCCACCAAATATATTTTTTACGTAAGTAATCTCCTCACCATGAAAAGAAATCGCATCAAAACGACATGGCCGGTTCACCTTTTCATTGTGTTGGACTATATAATATTTTGCAACCTCATATATTTTCTTCTGCTTTCTTGCTCCAATGGATTCCAATGGATGCCCTTTCGTCAGATTTGTCCGATATTTCACTTCGATAAAGACGATAAAATTCCCATCCATAGCGATAATATCAATTTCACCGAACCGACATTTGTAATTCATTTCCAGTATTTTATACCCGTAATTTTCTTTTAAATAAGCAGCTGCCATCCTTTCATAGCAGCTGCCCATCATGCGTTTATTCATCTTACCCTCCAAATTAGGATAAAATATTTTTTAAGAATGTTTTTCTATGTATGGCACAGGGTCCATATTTTTTTATTGCCTCAATATGGCTACTACATCCATAACCTTTATGACCTGCAAAACCGTATTCCGGAAATATTTTATCATATTCTTTCATCATTCGATCACGAGTTACTTTTGCTAATATGCTAGCGGAAGCAATGGAAATACTTTTCGCATCTCCTTTTATAATTGGAACCTGTCTAATATCCATATCTGGAATTGTCACGGCATCATTTAATAAGATTTCGGGCTTTACGCTTAATCGTTGAATTGCTGTCCTCATAGCTAAATAAGTAGCCTGCAATATGTTTATCTCATCGATTACATCTGGACCAATAATTCCAACCTCTGCTGCAATTGCACAATCTAAAATTTGGTCATATAACGCTTCTCTTTTTGCTTCTGACAATTGCTTCGAATCATTAATATAGAGAAGGTTACAAGATTTCGGTAAAATAACTGCACCAGCTACAACAGGACCAGCAAGCGGACCTCTGCCGGCCTCGTCTACGCCACAAATAAATGTACATTCCCCGTATTCATTTTCATACTGCTTCATCCGTTCCATTCGAACTAGTTCATCGATATATGCTTGCTTCTTTTTTTGGTAACGGATTATGATTTGTTGTACGCTTTTTCTTGTATCGGTAGCATAGGAATCAAAAAGAGCGTCAATTTCTTCCCATTTGCAGTTTTCAAATTCTCTTTTAATTTCTTCTGTACTTTTTTTCATCTAATTCCTCATATAAGTCTATTCATGCTTAATAAACCCAATTTGATCAAGCGGCCAAATTCTCAACCATGCCTTACCGACAATCTGATCTCTTTTTACATTACCTACATCCAGCTCACGGCTATCCGAACTATTATTCCGATTATCACCTAACACGAAGTATTCATCTTCCCCTAATGTAATGGGATCCGAAGCTCTTTTTGCTGCTAAAATTGGTTCTAACCCATAATCTTCTTCTAACGGCTCTCCATTGATATAAATGGTTGAATCGATAATTTGAACAGTCTCCCCGGGAAGTCCAATGATACGCTTTATATCATGGGTATTTTGTTTATA
>JBKTKK010000094.1:0-7567 GCA_047242405.1 Lachnospiraceae bacterium
AGTATCGCCTTGCCAAGGCGAGGGTCGCGGGTTCGAATCCCGTCTCGCGCTTACGAAATCCCTTGATTTTTCAAGGGATTTTTTGTTTTGTAAATATGTGCACTTATGTGCACGCTACTTTTGGGACAAAGCATTGTTCATAATTTCTCGATTTTCTTCTTCTGTATTTGGATTATAGATGTAACCCAGTGTGGTTTTCTCATCTACTTGTCCAAGGATATCTCGTATCATATCCAAAGGCATTCTTGCTGTATGTAAGCGACTTGCAGTAGTCCTTCTTGTACAATGTGGGCTTTTATAAGTGATGCCAGCTTCTTTACAGAATTTACTCAGCCAATATGTTACCACACGTTTTGTAAGACGTTCTCCATCTCGAACAAAGATATATTCATCATCAGGATTAAGTTCTTTTGCTCTCTGTATTATTTCTAATGCTTTATTAGTAAGAGGGATAAAGCGGTATTCTGATTCATTTTCTTTTTTGAGATGTTCAACTATCTTTGTTCCGTTGCTTTTAAAGATATCTCCATCTGATAGAACAACGTTTTCTTCCATTCTTTGAATCGCTATTTTTCCATAATCAATATCTGAGAATTTTAATGCTACTGCTTCTCCAATACGAACACCTAACTGAAACATTAATTGAATGCATAAGGCTTCGATTGTATTGGCATTTTCAAGATGGTCATCTAACTTTATATATTCATCGTTTAGATATACTTTGGAACCATTATTTTGTTTACGAATAGCACGGAATTTAGATTTGATACAGATTCCATTCATAGGATTCTCTACAATGATTTCTTGGTCAATGGCATTTATTTCTTCACCTTTTTAAGAATTGCCTTTTTAGAGATGTTAAACTAATTTAATTAATTTTAGTTAGTGGTAAAGTGTACACCTTACTGAGAAAGTGTAGAGATTCACTTTGATGGTAGGTGTACACACCATTGATAAATTTAATTTATGTGATATTATATTGTTAGTAATTTATAAATCGGAATTTATGGAGGGGAACATATTGCAATTGATAAAACGATGTCCTGAATACACATTAGGATATAAAGAGTATTGTAAAGAATTATATGATAACAATGTAATCTATTTTAGACCTACAAATCCAAATAGGATTGATGAGGATTGGTTTTCACGAACAAAATCTTGGTATGATAAAAAAGAAAAAGGCTTAGTAGAAGGACAACCTGTTAGCTTTCATTATTGGGTAGTAGATGACGGAAAGTTTATTGGTGAATTTCAACTTAGGACAGAATTTACGGAAAAAGTAATGTTGGATATCGGAAGTATTGGTTATGCAGTAAGAGTGTCAGAATGGGGAAAGGGATACGGAACTGAAATACTTCGTCAGGGATTGGAGATTGCGAAAAGACACGGAATGGAAAGAGTATTATTAACTATTAATGACAACAACACAGCTTCCATTCATGTTTGTGAAAAATTAGGTGGAAAATTAGAAGATACCATAGACGCAGAAAATGAAGCTGAAGGACATCACTTGTTAAGACGATACTGGATTGAATTGTAATTCACAAATTCCAGTTTATCGCTCGGATTTTAAATAATTGAGTAGGAAACTGGTAACGTTGTATATCAAGATGGAGAAACAGTGAAGAACCTTACAAATTGGAATGGCGGAAACGGAACGATGGCAGGTCAAAAAATGACCTATGACAAGGCAGAAAAGCTGACTAAGAATGTATATACTCGCGAGGGTTATATCTTCAAGGGATGGTCAACAAATGCAGACGGCCAGGTTCAGTATAAGGATGAAGTATCTGTGAAAAATCTATCAAATAAGGCAAATGGAAGTGTTACGCTGTATGCAATAGGGGCATTGAAGATGGAAGAACTGAATGAAGTACCAACAATTCATGCAACAGATAAAGCGTTGGCAGTGGGAGATACCTTTGATCCATTGGTAGGAGTAACGGCAATAGATAAAGAAGATGGAAATATTCCATTGACAAAGGATAATATCATTATAAATGATGTGGATATGTCAAAAGCAGGAACCTATCATGTAACATACAAAGTAACGGATAAAAACGGAGCTTCTGTAGAAAAGACAATTACCGTTACTGTAAAAGAAAAAGATACAAATAAACCAGAGGCACCTGACAATAACAAGCCAAATAAGCCAGACGGACAGCCTGGAACACCGCAAACGGGCGACGCGACAAGTATAGGCCTATTCGGTTCCATGTTCGCTGGTTCATCAGGGGTGATTGCTCTGTTATTAGGGAAAAGATGCAAAAAGAAATAAACCTGATAGAGAATATATAAAAAGATACTCAATTAAGATGATTGGGAAATAAGAAGGAAAATCGTGTAGAAAAGAAACATCGATAAACCTAGGTCAATGTAAAACCACCGCTATGGTATTTCCATAGTGGTGGTTTTACTATAAGTCATTATAGTTATAAAAAGTTATGAATTATTCGTATAATATGAGGAATTCATACATATTTTAGACAGGTAATATTTTAGCATAGGAAAGTTTTTAGGAGGTATTATCTAATTTAAAAGGAGGAATGTGAGGTTCATATATATACAATTATAGAAAATAAGTAAACAATTATATGGCAGAATATGTAAAATAAGATTGACTATGATTCGTTAAAGTGGTATTATGTTATCGAATTACATAGAAATATGGTTAAAACTTGATGTATTTAATTGTAGATAGGATTGAACGCTGGGATGGGCCAGATTTCAATTCTTTTTTTAAATCAACAATTTAACCTGGTAAATAATTACAACATAACATTTGTACCGCATGAATAATGTGTATACAGGAACAACAGAGGGAGAGTTGAAAAATCAAAAGGTGGGCAGGAGGTGTAAGAGAGATAACCGTAAATGGGATTTTCAAACGTGGATGTACGTTCCTTTTTATACAAATAATTCCCAGGAGGAAAAGTATGAGAAAGCTATTTTTACCAGTATTGACAATGCTGCTATGTTTAATGTTGACCATGAATGTTTTCGCGAAAACATCAAATGATGTTTGGATGGAAACAGAACTGATTAACAATAATGGAACTGAATTAGTAGTTTCAGTTGAATCAAACGGAAAGACGACGGATGGTTTATTAACAATTACATATAATCCGGAAGTGTTAACCTGTACGGAGGAGGATGTTCAATTTTCTTCTAGCGTGGACATGCATTCTGTAAATCTAACAGACGAGGGGACGATAAAGGTTGCCTATCTGGCTGAACAACCAGTAGCAGAAGGTACATTTATCACTGTTAATTTTGCAGTGAAATCTGAATATTCAGAGGGAGATGTTCAATTAGAAGGTGAAGCTTTTGACAAAGATGGAACCGCTTTAACAGTGGGTGGCTTTGAAGAGGAACCATCAGAAGAGTCAACAGAAGTAACAACAGAACCAACAGATTCATCAGCGGCTGCATCAACTGAAGCACAATCAGGTGAAGCAACAAGCAGCACAGCGAATGATGCTAGTACAGGAAGCACAGACGAAGATAGTACAAGCGAAACACCTTCCGATCAAGGTGGTGCGGATACGGGCGATCGTGGTGCCAGCGGTGTGATTGCATTAATTGTATTAAGTTGTGGCGTTATGTTAGGCCTAGTAGCAATCGGTAAGTCAAAAGTGAGACATTAGGAGGAGAGGTACAGTATGAAGTTGAAACGTATTTTGGCATTGACCATGACTGCAAGCCTACTTGTATCATCTTCTTTGATGAGTGTAGGTACAACAACGGTTTATGCACAGAACATAAATGATAGAGTTATTCAAGAAACAGAAAGTAATGGGGACACCGAAGAAACATGGAGTGGTCTGCCAACACAAACAAAGGAAGATCAGACAAACGAAAGTAAGATTGAAAAAGAGATCAAAGATAGTGATTTTATAAAAAATGTCGACAACATTGACGAAGAAGATGGCGTTCAAATTACAGATGACATTAAGCCAATTGATAAGGAAGCAGTAGATTCTTCAAATTCAGTAGATTCTTCCGTAGAAGGTGAACTGAAGGAAGAAGGAAGCGTTACAATAGAAGAAATAGATAGAGAAGATCTAGATATTGATTTAAAGCAAGAAGGTAACGAAGACGAAGCGAAGGCTCTTTTAAATGAAGAAACCGTTCGTGATGATGATATGGTTCGTGTTATCATTGTTATGGATGGGAAATCCATCATTGAAAAAGACAGTGATGCTACGATGAACTTCTTTACTCAAATAAAGACAAACTTAATGGAGTCAAAACAGAAAAGTGTTGTTTCTAAAATTGAGAAAAAAGTTTTAGATGGAGAAGAACTGGATGTTCGCTATCATTATACATGGATGCTCAACGGTGTAGCAACGGAAGTACCATATGGTATGATTGATGAAATCGAAGAAATTAACGGTGTCGATCAAGTCATCTTACAGACTGTATATGATGTTGCTGATACAACCGAAGAGGCAGATCAATATACCGTAGCAGATGGTGTTATGATTGGCCGTGAAAACACATGGGCAAGCGGATACACCGGTAAAGGTATTAAGATTGCCATCATCGACACAGGTATCGATGACGACCATCAAAATTTCGCTGCCTTAACGGATGACAAGTTGACAGATGATTCTGCAACAAAGGGTACAATAAATAGTGTACTGGATCAGTTAAATGCAAGTGATTTATATCCAGGACTTAGTGTAGATAGTGTATATCGCAATACTAAGATTGCATATGGCTTTAACTATGTAGATAAAAATCTTACCATTGACCATGGCAGTGATACCCAAGGGGATCATGGTACCCATGTGGCTGGTATCGCAGCAGCAAATGACTTAAAAAACAATGAGGCTGTTGGTGTGGCACCAGATGCCCAGTTATACGTAATGAAAGTTTTTGGTGCAAATGGTGGTGCTTATACAGAAGATATTCTTGCAGCACTAGAAGATTCCCTTATTCTTGGGGCTGATGTAATTAACATGAGCCTTGGTTCTCCAGCAGGATTTACATCGGATGGGGAAGCACTTGATAATATTTATAGTCGTGTATCAGAGACAAATACAATTTTAGCAGTTGCAGCGGGTAATGCTGCTTCCGTTGGTCAAGGAAATATTTGGGGAACGGATACAAACCTTGCAAGTAACCCGGATAATAGTACCGTTAGTTCACCTGCAACCTATGTAAATGCAACATCCGTAGCCAGTGTAGATAATGTCGGAGTGAAGGGTTACTATATTGAAGCAAATGGCAAAAAGATATCTTATATCGAAGGTGCAAATGGTAAAAACGAATCTATTTTAAACTTAGCGGGCAAAGATTATGAATTTGCTATGGTTGATAATTTTGGTCAGCAGGCTTCCGATTTTACAAATGCTGATGTGGCTGGTAAGGTGGCAGTCGTACAACGTGGTCTTACCGCATTTACAGACAAAGTTCAGCTTGCACAAGAGGCAGGTGCAATTGCATGTTTAATTTATAATAATACTTCTGGCACAATTAGTATGGATATGTCAAATGGAACTGCTGTGATTCCTTCTGCTTCCATTACAATTGAGGCTGGCGAGTATCTAGCTGCAGCGAAAAGTGAAAATCCGGCAGCAACACTTTCATTCTCTGATGTACAGGATATTCTTGAGAGTGAAACAGCATATAGGATGAGTGATTTTTCATCTTGGGGTGTCTCTCCAAATCTATCTCTTGAACCTGATGTAACTGCACCAGGAGGAAATATCTATTCAACACTTGATGGTGGTGCATATGGTGTTATGAGTGGTACATCCATGGCATCTCCAAATATGGCTGGTGTTTCTGCATTAATAACACAGTATGTAAAAGAAAAATTCCCAGAAATGTCTGGTACGGAAATGCATAACTTCGTAAATGCATTATTAATGAGTACAGCAGAACCATTAATGTATAGCGATACGGTGCAATATTCTCCACGTAGCCAAGGTTCTGGCTTAGTAAATGCATACAGTGCGGTAAATACGAATGCAATTCTTTCCGTAGATGGAATGGATACGCCAAAGGTCGAACTAAAAGATGATCCAGCAAAAACAGGTAATTATACATATAGTTTTGACGTAACAAACTTTGGTGATAAAGCAGTTTATTATGATATGGATACGACATCCTTAACAGAAGGCGTAGCATATGTGGCGGAAGTGGATAAAAATTTTATGTCCATGACACCGGAAACATTAGATGCAATTTCTTCCGAAGTTTCTGACAAAATGGTTTTAACCTATGACCTTAATGAAAATGGAACATTAAATACAGCAGATGCTCGTCAGCTTTACTTAAAGGTTCTTAAGGATGAGGCTAGTAGTGCAGATGAATTCTTCCGTTATAACCTAGATGGGGATGAAGATGGAGATAAGGATGATGTTCAGGCTTACTTAGATGCCTTAGTAGGAAAAGAAGTAGAAGGACTTGATTTACAAAAGCAAGTGCTTAAAGTAAATCCAGATGAAAAGGCTACTGTAACAGTAAATGTACAGGTATCAGACGCTGGTAAGGCGTACATGGATAGCAATTTTGAAAATGGTATTTATGTAGAAGGATTTACAACATTAACTGCGAAAAATGCAAGTGGCGTTGACCTTTCTCTACCATACCTTGGATTCTACGGTGACTGGACACAGGCTCCGATTATTGATAGTGGTTTTTATTGGGACGAGGAACCAGTAGCTAGCCAGTATTACAACATTCTGTTTACAAATTATGGTACGGATGCAAATGGTTGGTTACCAGGCCAAAATCCATATTTGGATGAAGAATTCGATGTAAATAATATTTCACTTTCTCCAAATAACGATGGTTATGCAGATTCCATCGATGAAATTTATGTTTCATTGTTACGTAATGCAGCAACACTAAACTTTAGCTATATAGATCAAGAAACAGGCGAAGTATACAACGAATTAGAACTTAACAATATGGAAAAAAGTTATTATGTAGCTGCTTATGGACAAATCGTTCCATTTGTTTACTCTTGGTATGGAGAGCCTTATGGTTGTACAGATGCAGATGGAGTAACCCTTCCAAATAATACGAAGTTAAACCTAAAGATTCAGGCTACTCTGGATTACGATGTACATGAACAAAACAATGCATCAGATAGCTGGACGATTCCAATTACAGTAGATACAGAAGCACCAGTTGTTCGCAATGCTACTATTTATGCCGATACAGAAAATGGTAAACAGTACCTTGATTTAACAGTTAGCGACAATGTAGATACTGCAGCCATAAACTTCTTAAATAAGACTGGCACAATGATTCTTGGCCAATATCCAGTTGATACTGCAGCTGGTGAAAGTAATACGGTACGTTTTGATGTTACTGGCTTTGGTAATGAATTTTTAGTAGTTGCAGGTGACTACGCAATGAACGAAAGTTCTTACAAGATTCGTACAAATGACAACGATCCAGTATTAGATGAAAGTCTCTTATATGGTTATCGTGTATACGACAAGAATATTACCGATGACAGCCTATTCGGATGGCTTGGTATAAATCCTGAAAATGCAGAGAGACAAGTCCTTGACAGTGAGTCACATTTGGATTATGCCTTAAC
>JBKTKK010000095.1:0-7566 GCA_047242405.1 Lachnospiraceae bacterium
ACTCCTCCTTTCAATCTCCCTTTGGGGAAGACGCCCAAATCGTAACACAATTTTTTTGTCATAACAACAATTTTAGACCTTTCTTAACAATTTCTTTACGAACTTCCCCTATGATAAAAATGTTTTTTATTGTATAATCTTTTTAGAAATAGCATTATACTAAGGAGTACTGTACCCAATGGAACACAATCATCAAAGGATGATTCCGAAAGGAAAATTAATTTCATATCTATATGACTTTGCGATAACATTAAGCTTATTAGCATTGGCAACCCTTTTCTCTTTTTTCTTTGTAAAATATACCCAAAGTAGCAATAATGTTGCAATTTGTTATATTCTTGCGATTGTTCTAATTTCAAGGTTCACCAATGGATATTTTTATGGTATGATTGCTAGTGTTGTAGGTGTTTTTGGAATAAATTATATATTTACTTATCCGTATCTTTCTATCGATTTTACGAGAAGTGGTTATCCACTGTCGTTTCTAGGAATGTTTGCAATAACTGTAATTACAAGCACGACGACTGCCCATGTAAAAGAACATGCAAAACTAACAATCGAAAGAGAAGAACATACGAAACGATTAAATGAGATCTGTAATAAATTGCTTTCTGCGAATCAACTTGAACATATTATCGAATTGACTTTAGATTATGCCCGTTCCTTTACTGGCCGCACAATCATCTTCTATCCAAGCGATCCTGATGTGCACACTGAGTCTTCCATTGTGAAAGCCTCAATAAAATCAGTGCAGGAAGAAGATCAGAAATTTCTTTTCTCTTTTCATGAGAAATTTATTGCCCATTGGGTGTTTGAACATGGAAAACCTGCTGGCGTAGGAACCGAATATTGTGTAAAATCCGCATGTACCTATCTCCCTTTAATTTCCCATGAGCAAGTATTAGGAGTTATTGGGATTTGTTGTTTAGATGGAAACCAATTGACAGACAATGAATTAACGTTCTTAAATCTTATGATTTCACAAGTTGCCTTGTCTTTAGAGCGTCAGCATCTGTCCGATAACCGTCAGGAAATGTTGATTGATACAGAAAAAGAAAAAATGAGAGCAAATTTATTACGGGCTGTCTCACATGATTTACGAACCCCATTAACGGGCATTATCGGTGCAACTTCTACCATAATGGAAAACCGAAATCAAATTCCAGTAGAAACGCAGGATCTCATGCTGAAAAACATATATGAGGATGCCTCCTGGCTTCTTCATATGGTAGAAAATTTACTATCTGTTACAAGAATTCATGAGGGAACAGCCACGGTAACGAAAACTGCGGAGCCGTTAGAAGAAGTAATCGCTGAGGCTGTCATGCGTGTTAGAAAACGCTATCCAAATGCACAAGTTTCTGTAACTGTTCCAGACGAACTACTAATCGTTCCAATGGATGCTACACTAATCGAACAGGTCGTAATTAATCTAATTGAAAATGCATTAAAATACGCAAAAAGCAAACGCCCGATCGACTTAGTTGTTTCAAGATCCAACGATGAAGCAGTTGTGAAAATAAGAGATTACGGCATCGGCCTACAGGAAGATCAATTAAAGAATATTTTTGATGGTACAACACGAACGAATAATAAAAGTAGCGAGTCCGCAAAAGGAATGGGCATTGGTCTATCTATATGCAAAACAATTATTTTTGCACACGGAGGAAACATAACGGTGCAAAATCACCCAGATGGAGGTGCTGTATTTGCCTTTACATTAAAAATGAGTGAAGAAAGCGAATAAAATCGTTCAAGTTGATTTAGAAAGGAATTAGATATGCAGAATAAAACAACAATATTAGTAGTGGAAGATGAACCTGCAATTAGTAACTTTATATCCGCAACATTAACAGCCAATGGTTATCGTTGTATTGTATGTGAAAAAGGAGTCGCTGCATTATCTTTAATTGCTTCCCACAATCCTGATATTATATTGTTGGATTTGGGTTTACCCGATATGGACGGAATTGAAGTATTAAAGGAATTACGTACCTGGTCCATGATACCTGTTATCGTTGTTTCTGCACGTGACAAAGAAAAGGAAAAAGTACAAGCTTTAGATCTAGGGGCAGACGATTACATCACAAAGCCCTTTGGTACGGCGGAATTAATTGCAAGAATACGAACGGCTATCCGCCATTACAGTCGAATGACAGAAAAAATGACTTTCCATATTTTTAAAGTGAAGGATATGGTTATCGATTACGATCGACATCGGGTCACGATCGAAGGAAAAGATATTCATCTGACTCAAATTGAATTTAAACTCGTCTCTCTCCTCTCCCAGAGTGCAGGGAAAGTATTAACTTACGATTATTTATTAACGAATATTTGGGGGCCTTATTCCGTTAGTGATAATCAAATTTTGCGCGTCAACATGGCAAATATTAGACGTAAAATAGAAAAGAATCCAGGTAGCCCCCAATATATATTCACCGAAGTCGGTGTTGGTTACCGTATGACCGAAGGCGATAAATAATCAACCATTGAAACAATATTTTGCAATTACAGTTACAATTTCTTCTAATCCTGCTTTGTCTATTTGGGTAAAGCGGGATTTTTCTGCGCTATCAATATCCAACACTCCTACAATCTTACCTGTCTTGTTATGAATGGGAATAACAATCTCTGAGCGAGAAGCACTGTCACAAGCAATGTGCCCAGGAAACTTATGTACATCTTCTACTAACTGGGTTTCATCTTTCTACTGCTGTACCGCAAACCCCCTTGCCAATTGGTATGTATGCAAGCGGGTTTTCCTGAAGGACCTAAATTAAATGTCCCTCTTCTATTAGGTAAAAGCCAGCCCAGTTAATATTACAAATGCCATGGTATAAAACAGCTGCTGCATTGGATAACAATGCAATGACATTGGTTTCTCCTTCGAATAAAGATTCCAATTGCTCCCTTAATAAAGTATAGTTTACTTTTTCCATCCTATGCTTGCTCCTTTCGTTGGAATCGATGAAAAAAGCTGATATGCAAGTGCAATATCAGCTTTTTTCATTTTAGTTATTATCTTCTACACTATAGTTAGGTGCTTCTTTTGTAATATGAATATCATGCGGATGACTTTCACGAAGAGAGGCTGCAGATATTTTAATAAAACGACCCGCTGTCTTCAATGTTTCAATATCTTTTGCTCCACAATATCCCATACCAGAACGTAAACCACCGAGTAACTGGAATACTGTATCTTCTACGGTACCCTTATATGCCACACGTCCTTCTACACCTTCCGGCACAAGTTTTTTAGCATCCTGCTGGAAGTATCGATCTTTTGAACCATTTTCCATAGCAGCAATCGATCCCATACCACGATATACTTTATATTTTCTTCCCTGGAATAATTCAAATGTTCCTGGACTTTCATCGCAACCTGCAAAGATACTTCCCATCATACATACATTTGCGCCTGCAGCAATGGCCTTTGTCATATCACCAGAATATTTGATTCCACCATCGGCAATAATTGGAACTCCGTATTCTTTCGCAACTTCATAACAATCCATAACAGCTGTAATCTGCGGTACGCCGATACCGGCAACGATACGTGTTGTACAGATAGATCCAGGTCCAATTCCAACCTTCACTGCATCTACTCCAGCTTCAATAAGAGCCTTTGTCGCCTCTCCCGTCGCTACGTTACCAGCAATAACCTGAAGATCTGGGTACTTTTCTTTGATCATTTTTATGTACGAATAATATTTTTGGAATGTCCGTGGGCAGAATCGATGACAATAACATCAACATTGGCATGAACAAGTGCATCGACACGATCTAAAATATTGTTAGTAATTCCAACTGCTGCTCCACAAAGTAAACGTCCCTGCTTGTCCTTTGCAGAATTTGGATACTTGATTTGTTTTTCAATGTCTTTAATCGTAATTAAACCTTTTAAATTAAAATCATCATCCACGATTGGAAGCTTTTCAACTCTAGCTTTTGCAAGGATTTTTTTTGCTTCTTCCACTGTTGTTCCTTCTTTAGCCGTAACAAGGCCAGTAGAGGTCATGCTTTCTTTAATCTTCTTACTAAAATCTTCTTCAAATTTCAAATCACGATTTGTAATAAATCAACAAGCTTTCTACCTTCTGTAACCGGTACACCAGAAATACGGAATTTGGACATTAAATTATTCGCATCTTCCAATGTATGATCTGGAGATAAATAAAACGGACTGTAATTACACCGTATTCAGAACGTTTTACCTTGTCAACTTCCTCCGCCTGCTGCTCGATGGACATATTTTTATGAATGATTCCAATACCACCCTGTCTTGCCATTGCGATCGCCATTCTGTGTTCCGTAACCGTATCCATGCCGGCACTCATCATCGGAATATTTAATTTGACTTTTTTTGTAAGATTTGATTGTAATGATACCTGATTAGGGATTACTTCTGAATATGCTGGTACTAACAGTACGTCATCAAATGTAATTCCCTCGCCGATAATCTGACCCATGATTTTTCCTCTCTTTCCTGAATTATAATACCCACAAGTCTAACAAAAAAGGCGAAAAATGTCAAATATATTTTTACTCGTCCTTTTCCTTGTTCCTTGTTAGTATTGAATATTTTTTCATCTTACACCTATGTAATTTCATCTATATATGGAAAAAGCAGGCATATAGCCTGTCCTTTCCATCTCTTCTATGTATTACATAATTATTTTTCTTGGGGCACATAATTTCATTGCGTTCAACAATTTTTCATTCGGTTCAAAAATGTATAAAAATGTATTTCCCTGATCACTATATACAACTCCATATTTTTTATTTTCTGGAATTTTTGAAGAAAAATCAACCGTTTTAACCTTTGGATTGTTTCTAGTAAAATCCAATTCATGGCTTTCTAAAGGAGCAACAATTTCTATTTTGCTCATTTCCATTGCCTTCATACGTTTTCTTTTCTCCTGGTTTTGTATACGGTCAATGGTTAATTCATTTGTAACGAAAACATACTCGTACTCTACTTTTAAAGAACGAAAACCCAAATAAGCACCACCAACAGCTAAAAGTAGAGCAACAAATCCAAATGGGGACAAGGTTGAAATTACAATTCCAGCCAATACAAGTAAGACCAGACCTACTTTTAAAAAGATTGCATAACTTGGGGTTTTCCTTTTAACCAGCCATTCTGCATAAATATCATTGTTCATCCGTTACTTCCTCCTAAATAATTTTGCTAATTTAATTATAGCCTAGAACCCCCTATTTTGAAAGAGCTATTTTCATAAAATTTCTATAATTTATACAACAAACCCCCTTATTTGAAAAAGTTTTTATACCATTTCAAAAATAAGGGGGTTCATTAAATTCAATTAATTCGTATATTTTTACTAGAACGCTGGTATTACATCATTCCGCCCATTCCAGCACCTGCTGGCATAGCCGGTTCATCTTTTTTAATTGTTGCAACAACAGATTCTGTTGTTAATAATGTAGATGCAACACTTGTCGCATTTTGAAGTGCACTTCTTGTAACCTTTGCAGGATCTAAGATTCCAGCAGCAATCATATCTACATATTCTTCGTTATAAGCGTCAAAACCTAAACCAACTTCAGATTCTTTAATCTTATTAATTACTACAGAACCTTCCAAACCTGCATTTGCAACGATGTAGTATAATGGAGCTTCCAAAGCCTTTAAGATTATGTTAGCGCCAGTCTTTTCATCACCGGTTAAATCATTTGCAAGTTTTGCAACTTCTTTTGCTGCATGAATGTAAGCAGATCCACCACCGGATACAACACCTTCTTCAACACCAGCTCTTGTTGCATTTAAAGCATCTTCTAAACGAAGTTTACTTTCCTTCATTTCTGTTTCTGTTGCAGCACCTACACGAATTACAGCAACACCACCTGCTAATTTCGCAAGTCTTTCCTGTAATTTTTCACGGTCAAATTCAGAAGTTGTTTCTTCAATCTGAGCACGAATCTGGCTGATTCTTGCGCTGATTTCTTCCTTGTCACCCATACCATCTACGATGATTGTGTTTTCTTTCTGAACCTTAACAGATTTTGCACGTCCTAATTGATCAATTGTAGTTTCTTTTAAGTCAAGACCAACCTCTTCAGAAATTACAGTTCCACCGGTTAAGATTGCAATATCCTTTAACATTTCTTTTCTTCTGTCACCATAACCTGGAGCCTTAACACCAACTACTGTAAATGTTCCTCTTAATTTGTTTACAATTAAAGTAGTTAAAGCTTCCCCTTCAATATCTTCTGCAATAATTAAAAGTTTTGCACCGTTTTGAACAATCTGTTCTAATAATGGAAGAATTTCTTGAATGTTGCTAATCTTCTTATCGGTAATAAGGATGTATGGATTATCTAATAGTGCTTCCATCTTATCCATATCCGTAGCCATGTATGCAGAAACATAACCACGATCAAACTGCATACCTTCTACTAAATCTAACTCTGTCTTCATGGACTTGGATTCTTCAATTGTAATAACGCCATCGTTAGAAACCTTCTCCATTGCATCGGCAACTAACTGTCCTACTGTATCATCACCAGCAGAAATAGCTGCTACACGAGCGATTTGGTCTTTACTATCAATCTTTCTGCTCATAGCTGCAATCGCTTCAACGGCTACATCGGTTGCCTTCTTCATACCTTTACGAAGTACGATTGGATTTGCACCTGCAGCAAGATTTTTGATTCCTTCGTGGATCATAGCTTGGGCAAGAACAGTTGCTGTTGTTGTACCATCACCAGCTACATCATTTGTCTTTGTAGCAACTTCCTTTACAAGCTGTGCACCCATATTTTCATATGGATCTTCTAATTCGATTTCTTTTGCAATTGTAACACCATCATTTGTAATAAGTGGAGCACCAAAAGACTTATCAAGTACTACGTTTCTTCCCTTCGGTCCTAATGTAACTCTTACTGTATCTGCTAATTTATTAACACCTGCTTCTAGCGCAATTCTAGCGTCAGCACCATATTTAATTTCTTTTGCCATGGTCGTTCATCCTCCTGATTTTTATTCAACAATCGCTACGATATCATTTTGTCTAACTACAATGTATTCAACGTCTTCTAATTTTACTTCTGTTCCAGCATATTTCGAGTAAATTACTTTATCCCCAGCTTTTACTTGCATTTGGATTTCTTTCCCATCAACCATTCCACCTGGTCCTACTGCTACAACTTCTGCTTGCTGTGGCTTTTCTTTTGCAGATCCTGGTAAAACAATACCGGATTTGGTTGTTTCTTCCGCTTCTACTTGTTTTAATACAACTCTGTCTCCTAATGGTACTAATTTCATTCTAGATTCCTCCTTTAGATTATTAGCACTCATTTCTGTCGAGTGCTAATTACGATAGCTATATATTAGCGAATTTGTGTTTAGATTGCAACCGCATCTTTTGAACTATATTGCACACTTTCTCTAACTTTCTTATCTTTTCTTTTTTTTTCTTTAATATACTTAATTTTTTGTAATAATACACATTTTATACAAAATTTATATTTATTCTCATTTTTACCCTTTTCTTTTCTTGTTAATCGTATTACAATATGACTGATGTCTTTTTTTCTAGGAAT
>JBKTKK010000096.1:0-1946 GCA_047242405.1 Lachnospiraceae bacterium
GGAGAAAGGCTTACGTACCGATCATCTTCCAGAGGAACTCGTACAATTTTTAAAAGATATAGACGTTGATTTTGATTATTCTCGGATTGAAATTCGTGGAGAAAAGGTGTTATATCTGCCTGATTGTGATCGAGATTTACATGGTTTGAGAATCCTGCGTTCTGGACTATTGCTTGGCGAAGTAAAGAAAAAGCGTTTTGAACCGAGTCAGGCGCTTGCAATGGCGTTAAAGAAAGACCAATATGCCCATTGTATCGATTTTAACCGCGAAGATAGTAGAGTAATCAAATATTTAAAAGGTGAGACGTTAGAAGTAGATGATCTTGCCAATCAATCTTTGAAAGGCTGGCAATTAATTTGTGTTGATGGTTATCCACTTGGTTTTGCAAAGGGAAGTGGAACTACACTGAAAAATAAATATTTAGCTGGATGGCGGTGGCAATAAAATGGGAAAGCAAATGCGTTTGGACAAGTATTTGGCAGATATGGGAATCGGAACGCGAAGTCAAGTAAAAGAGGCAATCCGAAAAGGAAAAGTTTCAATAAATGGACAAGTAATGAAAAGCAGTGACAGCAAGATTGACCTAGAACAAACGGAAGTGATCTATGAAGGTCAAAAGATCTCTTATGTTTCTTATGAATATTATATGTTAAACAAACCTGCTGGTGTAGTATCTGCAGTCAGTGACAACCGATACAGGACAGTTGTAGATTTGATTGATACGAAGGCAAGAAAAGACTTGTTTCCCGTTGGCCGATTGGACATTGATACAGAGGGGCTGTTAATTATTACAAACGATGGCCCCTTAACCCATAATTTGCTTGCTCCGAAGAAACATGTCGATAAAGTATACTTTGTTAAAGTTGATGCCGATATTCCATCTGACACAAAAGCACGTTTTGAAGAAGGAATTACTTTGGAGGATGGAACGAAAACCAAACCGGCAAATTTGGAATGCATCAATAAAAGAGAGGCAAAGTTGACCATTCATGAAGGTAAATTTCATCAAGTGAAACGGATGTTTGAGGCGGTGGGTGTACAAGTGATTTATTTAAAACGATTGTCCATGGGACCCGTTTCCCTAGATGAAACACTAAAACTTGGTGAATTTCGCCCCCTTACAAAGGATGAGATAGAGAGGCTAAAAGGTGTATTATAATGCTTGAAGGAATTGAAGCAGTCTTATTTGATTTAGATGGAACGTTAGTGGACTCGATGTGGATGTGGGAGAGTATTGATGTCGAGTTTCTCGCAATATTTGGACTGGAGATTACCAATGATTTACAAAAAGCAATCGAAGGAATGAGTTTTTCAGAGACAGCAATCTACTTTAAAGAGCGTTTTCAGATTCCATGGGAAGTTTCGGAAATAAAAGCAAAGTGGAATGAAATGGCAATGGAAAAATACACGAATGAGGTGCCATTAAAAGAAGGCGCTTTGCGTTTTCTAACTTACTTAAAGCAACATGAAATTCCACTGGGAATTGCTACAAGCAACTCCAAAGAATTGGTTCAGGCAGTGTTAAAAGCTCATCACATAGAACAATATTTTTCTTCTGTTACGACGGGGTGTGAAGTAAAAGCGGGTAAACCTGCCCCAGATATCTATTTAAAGGTGGCCGATGATTTAAAGGTGGACCCCAAGCATTGCCTTGTATTTGAAGATGTGCCTGCCGGGATCAAAGCTGGAAAAGCGGCAGGTATGAAGGTGTGTGCCGTTGCAGATCCGTTTTCTCTTACGATGTTGGAGGAAAAGAAGTTGCTTGCTGATTATTTTATAGAAAGTTTTGGGGAACTAATATAAGTATCTTAAAGTAGATTGGAGATGCAAAAAAATGAAAATTGCTATTGTAACTGGTGCCAGTTCTGGCATGGGGAAAGAATTTGCACAGCAGATCGCTCGGCGTTATAGCGGTTTGCAGGAAATTTGGGTAATTGCAAGGCGT
>JBKTKK010000096.1:1956-7554 GCA_047242405.1 Lachnospiraceae bacterium
AATTAGATGATTTGGCAGAAGAAATAGAGCGAACTTATGGCGGATCAGTGAAAGTATTGGCTCTTGATTTAACAAAAGATGTAGCCATTGAACAATTAAACAGAGAACTTGCAAAGGCAGAAGCCAATGTAAAACTATTAGTAAATAGTGCAGGCTTTGGGAAAATTGGAAGTTTTAAAGATGGGATTAGAAGAGAACAGGCAGAAATGGTTCGCCTAAATTGTGAGGCCCTTGTGGCAGTTACAAGTGTCGTACTTCCATTTATGAGCCGAAACAGCCGCATTATACAACTTGCTTCGACAGCGGCCTATTTGCCACAACCGTATTTTGCTGTTTATGCGGCTACGAAAGCCTTCGTTTACAGTTTTTCCAAGGCCCTCAATAAAGAATTAAAAGCACAGGAAATCTATGTTACGGCTGTGTGTCCAGGGCCAGTGAAGACGGAATTTTTTCATGTGGCTGAGACCCATGCAAGAAGAGCAGCGTATAAAAAATATTTTATGTACGATGCCAAGGACGTTGTAACTAAGGCACTCATGGACAGTGCTGCAGGTTTTTCCGAATCAATTTGTGGTATTTCAATGCAGGGTTTGAAAGCGATTTGCAAGGTTATTCCACACGATTTCTTGCTAGAAATGATGGCAAGGTTTTACAAAAGGGGTGCGTAATGATTCGACGGGTTTCAAAGGGAAATTATGGGTATTTGAAATATAGAAAGATCACTTTATTAATGAAGTTGCTGTTTGTTTTGTTAGGTATTCTTATACTGATGATTGCAGGAATTATGGCAACAAAATCGAGAAATAATTTATTAACCGTTGTTGCTGTACTTTCTACTTTGCCTCTGGCAAATGTAGCAGTTATTTTGTTTGCAGTTTATCCGTATAAATCGAGACCGAGGGAAGAGTATGAAAAGGTGAAGGCCATTGCGAAAGATGGCCTTTTCAATACGGAATTAATTATTACATCGAAAACTGATAGGACGATGGAAATTAATTATGCTTATATTCATCCAAAAGGTGTTCTATGCTATTCGGTTAACGAAAGGTTAAATACAAATACCACACAAAGGTACATAGAATCCATGCTTTCGATGAATGGAGTTCCAACTGTAGTTAAAGTCTTTAAAGATTTTAAACCATTTTTAAATCGCCTTTCTGATTTAGAACCGATTCAGAGAGAAACATGTGACGAAGATTTACTGCGGATAGAGGGTGTTTTAAGGGCAATTGCAATATAAACTTGCTGAAATTAGGAGAATTTATGAAGTTATTAGTCGTAGACCAAAAGGAAGCCGGACAAAGGCTGGATAAGTTATTAGGAAAATATTTAAATTTGGCCCCCAAAGGCTTTGTTTACAAAATGCTACGAAAGAAAAATATTACATTAAACGGTAAGAAAGCATCGGGTGCGGAAAAAGTCGTAGTCCAGGATGAAATACGTATCTTTTTATCCGATGAAACCTTTGATAAGTTTTCTCAAGTCATCGTAGAGCCGGTACAAAGGGATGAAGTATCAAACAAATTAAATGTTATATATGAAGATGAAAATATATTACTTTTAAATAAGTCTGCAGGTGTCTTGTCACAGAAGGCAAAAAAGGAAGACACTTCGATGGTAGAATATATCATTTCATATTTAATAGAAACGAATAAGTTAACAAAGGAAGATTTGCGAAGCTTCAAACCTTCCATCTGTAACCGACTAGATCGCAATACGAGCGGACTGTTAGTCGCTGGCGTTTCCATAGCAGGCTTACAGACGATGGGAACACTCTTCCAAAACAGAACGATGCATAAATACTATCTTTGTCTCGTAGCTGGAACAATGACAAAGGGGCAAAGAATCGTTGGCTATTTAACGAAGGATGAACGTACCAACAAAGTTAGCATTACAAAAAATCCAATGGGTAAAGAATCGCTTCCAATTGAAACCGAATATGAACCAGTAGCGACAGGAAACGGTTATACGTTATTAAAAGTGTTATTGGTAACGGGGCGTTCCCATCAAATTCGTGCCCATTTAGCAAGTATTGGTTATCCTATTATCGGAGACACAAAATATGGCAATGGGGAGATCAACCGCTACTTTTTCAAACAGTATCAAGTGAAATATCAACTGTTACATTCGAGTGAATTACATTTGCCCCAATTAGAGGGACCGTTGTCATACTTATCCAATCAAGTTTTTACCGCTCCTTTACCTCCGATTTATGATACAATCATGAAGAAAGAGAGGATTCTTTAATGGCTACGTGGAATTCAAGAGGCCTTCGTGGTTCAACGTTAGAAGAAATGATTAATCATACAAATGAAATGTACCGTACGAAAAAACTTGCGCTCATTCAAAAAATTCCTACTCCAATCAAACCTATTAACATCGATAAGAAAACAAGGCATATCACGCTTGCCTACTTTGATCAAAAAAGTACGGTTGACTATATTGGTACAGTCCAGGGAATACCGATTTGTTTCGATGCGAAGGAGAGCGCCGTATCCACATTTCCATTACAAAATATTCATGCCCACCAGGTCGCTTTCATGGAAGAATTTGAAGCGCAAGGTGGGATTGCTTTTATTATCCTTTCTTATACGGGAAAAGATGAAGTCTATTACTTGCCACTTCGTGATATTTTATACTTTTGGTCACGGGCGAATAATGGAGGTAGAAAGAGTTTTACCTATGATGAAATTGATAAAACCTTCCGTATAAAAGTAACCGGTGGGGCGTTTCTACACTATTTAGAAACGTTACAGATGGATTTATATATCCGTGACGAAAAGACAGAAGGCACGAAAAGTAATTGACAAAATTTGTATTTTCCGATATAATTTCCATATTAATATAGTATCGAATTATCACTTTAAATAGATAAAGTATAAATTCCACTCAAAGGTTAAAAAAAGGAAGGAAGACCTGGTGGGACTTACTAGGAAGGGAATCTGCTTGATATAAATATGGAGGAAGTTATGAATAATAGGCTTTTACATACACCGGAAGGCGTGCGTGATATTTACAACTTAGAATGTGCTAGAAAAGAAACTGTGGAAGAACAAATATGTAGCGAATTGAAATTATTCGGCTATCGTAAGATACAAACACCAACTTTTGAATTTTTTGATATTTTTGACAAGAAAAAGGGAAGTGTGGACTCTAGGGAAATGTACAAATTCTTTGATCGGGAGGGAAATACACTTGTACTAAGGCCTGATATTACGCCTTCTATTGCACGGGCAGCCTCCAAGTATTTTATGGACGAAAATATCCCAATTCGCCTCTTTTATTCGGGAAATACTTTTATTAATAATTCGAGTTATCAAGGTCGGTTAAAAGAAACGACACAAATCGGAGCAGAATTAATTGGAGATCGTACATCCGATGCGGATGCGGAAATGATTGCACTTTTAATCCAATGCTTGCAAAAGGCAGGTTTATCAGATTTTCAAATAGAGGTGGGGCAGATTGATTTTTTCAATGGTCTGATGGAAGAATCTAGATTAGATGAGGAAGAACAGGATTACTTGCGAGAGCTGATTGAAAACAAAAATTTTTTTGGTGTCGAGGAATTGCTGTCAGCGAAAGATTTCCCAAAAGACTTAAAAGATATTCTCTTAAAGCTTCCAGAGTTTTCCGGTTCGATGGAATATCTAAAAGAAGCGAGAAAAATGACCCACAACCAAACGGCAATCGGGGCAATTGATAAACTAATAGACTTGTATCAAATACTTTCTTATTATGGGGTGGAAAATTACATTTCTTTTGATCTTGGTATGCTTGGTAAGTATAAGTATTATACAGGGATTATTTTTAAGGCCTATACATATGGGACTGGAGATGCCATTGCCACCGGAGGAAGGTACGACAATTTACTCCCGCAGTTTGGAAAAGATTCGGCATCGATCGGATTTGCGATTATTTTAGATTCCCTCATGACCGCCATGGAAAGACAGAAAATTTGCATCCAGACAGACTTAATAAGTACAATATTGCTATATGACCGTAAACAAAAGCAACTAGCCGTTCAATTAGCCAATCATCTTCGGAGTACAGGTTGCAGCCTACATTTAATGAAAAAGTATCATGAGAAGTCCATCTTCGATTATCTTGCATATGCAAGGAGAAGTTTTATCGGTGGTATTTTATTCATTGATGAATTGGGGCAAACCGTACAGGTAATCGAAGCGGAATCTGGAGAGCGTAAAATCGTACGCTTAACAGATTTTATAAAGGGGGATGAGGATTAATATGAGATATATCACATTTGCACTAGCAAAGGGACGGTTAGCAAAAAAGTCTTTGGAGATGTTTGAAAAGATTGGTATTACTTGTGAAGAAATGAAGGATGAGAAAACACGAAAGCTCGTATTTGTCAACGAAGACTTAAAACTAAAATTTTTCTTAGCAAAGGCAAGCGATGTGCCAACGTATGTTGAATACGGGGCCGCCGATATCGGAATAGTAGGAAGAGATACGATTTTAGAAGAGGGCCGAAAACTTTATGAAGTGGTGGACTTAGGAATTGGATGCTGCCGCATGTGTGTAGCTGGTCCTGCTTCTGCAAAGGACTTATTAAATCACCATGAATTAATTCGTGTTGCCAGTAAATATCCAAATATTACAAAAGATTACTTTTACAATAAGAAACATCAAACCGTTGAAATCATTAAATTAAATGGATCTGTGGAATTAGCTCCCATCGTTGGTTTGTCAGAAGTAATTGTCGATATTGTGGAGACAGGATCGACCTTAAGAGAAAATGGATTGGAAGTTTTAGAGGAAATATGCAACCTTTCTGCCCGTATGGTCGTGAATCACGTTAGTATGAAAATTGAACATGAGAGAATTCGAAAGATTGTAAGTGATTTAAAAGCAGAAGTAAACAGGTGTGCAGAGGAGTAAAGAGATGAGAATTTTAAAGCTAAACGAAGAGCAGAAAGAGAATATATTATCCAATTTGTTAAAGCGGGATCCAAACAATTACGAAGAATATGAAGCACGGGTAAATACGATTGTCAATCAAGTGAAATGGAATAAGGATGCAGCTGTATTTTCGTATACGAAGCAATTTGATGGAGCTGATATAAACGCAGATACGATTAAAGTGACAGAGGTGGAAATAAAAGAAGCAATGGATGAAGTGGATCCGGAGCTGTTAGAGGTAATGAAACGAGCACTTGAAAATATTAAGTCTTATCATGAAAAGCAGAAACAATATAGTTGGTTCGACAGTCAGCCAAGTGGAACGATACTCGGACAAAAGGTTACTGCATTAGAAAGTGTAGGTGTTTACGTACCGGGGGGGAAGGCTTCTTACCCTTCTTCTGTCCTTATGAATATAATTCCGGCTAAAGTTGCTGGTGTGGAACGAATTGTAATGACAACTCCTTGTGGGAAAGATGGAAAAGTAAACCCTGTTACATTAACGGCTGCCTACTTAGCAGGGGCGACAGAAGTCTTTAAGGTAGGTGGGGCACAGGCGATTGCTGCGTTGGCGTTTGGAACGGAATCCATTCAAAAAGTGAATAAAATTGTTGGCCCGGGAAATATCTATGTAGCCTTGGCAAAAAAAGCAGTTTATGGGCACGTAAGTATCGATAG
>JBKTKK010000097.1:0-7459 GCA_047242405.1 Lachnospiraceae bacterium
GTTCTTATCCAGATCGGTTAAAATTTCTCTTAAATGTCCATCACCAGAACCTGCTGGAACTACGTCCCCAGTGCCAAGCAGCGCGTCCTTCACATGGATATAAGAAATATATGGCTTTAACATGTCATATGCCACAAGTGTATCCTGCTTACACTGTACAAAGTTTGCAAAATCAAAGGTACAAGAAAAATTAGCACTGGAAAAGGACTCCATCAGTTCTAAACAACGGGGGGCAATGTCACCATATATATCTTTTTCATTTTCATGCAACAGTACACAGTTGGTTTTCGCTGCATAGTTTACCATTTCATCCATTCGACGCCATACTTCATCTTTATATCTATAAACTTCCTGCCCATTGGGAATAAAAAAGCTAAACATACGAATATACTTTGTATTGAAAATTTCTGCCAACCTTACTATATGGCGTAAGCGTTCCATATGGGGTTCAAAAGAATCCGTAATAGAAATCTTACCAATGGGAGAACCAATAGCCGATACACCAATCCCACTTTTTTTTAATTGTGTTGCTGCTTCAAACGCTTCCTCTTCACTATAGTCAGCTACCCCTTTTCCATTGGCGCTTCGAAATTCCACGTAATTTATATTTAACTGATTTAATAATTTTATTTGCTTTTCAAGGGATTGATCAATTTCATCTGCAAAACCGGAGATTTTACAACTATTTCGCACACCTTTACCTCCTATTCTTTCTTCGATCCATAACTTCCTTCTGTGTCAAAGGTTACTTCTGTTACATGATCTTTCTTTTTAGAATTTGCTCTCTTATTATTTAGCATTTGTAAAAATAAATCTTCATCGATAGGAAGGGTTACTGGCTTATTAAGCCAGCTAGATAGATGCATTGCATTGGATAATTCTAGGCCGTGTATCCCTTCTACGCCATCTGCCACAAGAGGCGTATTGTGCAAAATCTTTCCTGCAAAGGCTTTAAAGACGCCCATATGTTGTGGATTTTCTCCATCTGTCAAAACTTCCACATAGTCACCGTCTGGCTTTTTGAATCCTTCTGTCGTTGTATAGCAATACTCCCGTTCGTTTTCCTTAAGCACATACAATTGGAGCTGATCTCCCTCACAAACAAGTTTGGCTTTTTCCATTGTAACTTCAAAGCGATTCGTACCAGGGGCGTCAGCGGTCGTTGTGACAAATACACCAGTTGCACCATTGGGATATTCCAAATATGCGGTAACATCATCTTCCACTTCAATATC
Source organism: Lachnospiraceae bacterium (assembly GCA_047242405.1). GTDB lineage: Bacteria > Bacillota > Clostridia > Lachnospirales > Lachnospiraceae > Fimimorpha. The sequence continues at coordinate 1,236 of JBKTKK010000097.1, forward strand.
ATGCCATTTTCCCTCATGACAGAATGCCTGAACTTTGGAAGGCATTCCACAAATCCACTGAATCAAATCTAAATTATGGGGGCACTGGTTTAATAAAACGCCACCGCCTTCTCCATCCCAAGTAGCTCTCCAACCACCCGAATTATAGTATGCTTGGGACCGATACCAATCAGTAATAATCCAGTTTACCCTTTTTATCTTTCCATAGACACCACTGTGTACGAGTTCATACATTTTCCGATAAACACAATTTGTTCTTTGGTTGAACATCATCCCAAAGACTTTATCACTATTTTTTGCCGCCTCATTCATTTCCCTCACTTGCTTTGTATAAACGCCAGCAGGCTTCTCACTAATTGCATGCAAGCCCTTCTTCAAAGCTTCTTGTACCAATACTGGATGGTCATAATGAGGCGTTGCTATTACTACGGCGTCTACTATGCCTGAATCCATTAAGGCCGTAGCATCTTCAAATATTGCAACTGTTTTTGGCAAACGTTCCTTTGCCCATTGTCTCCTTGTTTCTTTTTTATCACATACGGCAGTCAGTTCCATTTCTTCTACTTCCCCTGCCGCCAATTTCTGTGCATGGCTACTCCCCATATTTCCAATCCCAATAATTCCGACACGTACTTTCTCCATACCATTCCCTCTTTCTTTTATTGAAATCCATGTTGTTTTAAATTGTTATAACTCTGTGTTAAACATTCAAAGGGGTCTGTCTGGCAAACATCTTGCTCAACGAGTAAATATTTTGCATTTGTTTGGTTTAGCGTTTCAAAGATTGCTGGAAAGTTTAAGTTTCCTTCCATAACAGGCGCCATAATTGTTTCCATCCCTTTTACCGTCATATCTTTTAAATGGACACAAGGGATGCGCTCTTTAAACCTTAATAATACGTCACACACATCTGCTCCAGCTGCTTGAATCCAATAAGTATCTAGCGTAAAACCTAACTCCTCTTTCGTAAATTCTTCCTCCAATGCATCTATAAGTCTCCTGTTTTTGCCAACCTTTTCAAACTCAAAGTTATGATTATGATACATACATAGTTTTCCAGCCTTGGCGATCTTTTCGACAGCCGGTTTCATATCTTCTACAAAGTAATCAAACCATACCGCACTTCTGTATTTGTCCGGCATCGCTCCCAAACCGATATAGTCACAGCCCATAATCGTATGTTCCTCAATTAGTCTCTCTGTATCATGAATAATTCTTTCATAGGGGCTATGGGTCAGTACTATGGAAAGCCCAAGATTATCACAAATTTTTTTCACTTTTTCTGGTTTTATGTCTTTTCCTATTGCCGAAATTTGAACTGTTTTATAGCCTATTTTAGCTACCCGCTCCAAGGTACGCGCCAAATCTACCTCCGTTTGTGTATATGCCCGCAATGTGTATAACTGTGCTCCTACTATCATAATAAAACCCCTTTCCAATGTATGATTTATTGTTTAACAATTTTCATTCAACCTTCCAGACTCATAAATATCCATCATTAAGGAAAATGTATCCTTTACGGATGCGAGATTATTTTGGTAAGGTATATTTTCCCTTATGCTATAATAAAAATCTTCAATACACGCTTTATGCCCCACCCCCCAATAACTTTTTCCAACGGTTATCCCAGGTTGATACCGATAGTCCTCTTTCCTTCCATTGGGATAGAGACAGGAAACATCACTTCCTTCCAATCGTATCGTCACATTCTCACATTCTATTTCAATGAAAATTGGGGCATCCTTACAGTAAGCAGTCGTAGCGTAAAAGCAGGCAGTACTAGAAGGGAATTGAATGTAAGCCTCAAGGGAATCCTCTACTTCAATGATTCCTCTTAAATGATGTTGGCGCATAGACGCTTCTGCCTTGAGAGGCTTTCCTAAAAATTGCACCAATAAATCCAATGTATGAATTGCTTGATTTATTAATGCGCCTCCTCCCTCCATTGCCCAACTCCCTCTCCATCCACTTTCGGTATAGTAATTTTTATTTCTACACCATGTTACAAAAGCTCTAGCACCTAGTACATTTCCATTTTCTTTTTTCTTTAATAACTCTTTTACTAATTTTGTACTTTCGTTATAACGATTTTGAAAACAAAAGCCGCAATACTTCGTCGTACTTGCTTTTTCTAATAATAGAAATTGCTCCCGAGAAATAGCTGGGGGCTTTTCCATAAAAACATTGCATCCGTGAGTTAGACCATAAAGTGCCATCGGTACATGTAAGTAGTGGGGTGTACAAATATGGATCACATCTGGCTTCTCCATCGTTATCATCTCTTCATAAGAAGAGTAACTATGGGTATGTTCCCCACCATAAATTCTGGCATATTCAGCTGCCCGCTCTATTCTACAATCGGCCAAACTTACTAGCGTCACATTTGGCATCTTGTTTATGACATCCGCGTGGACCTTTGCTATACTACCACACCCAATAATTGCAACCCTCATCCTAATTTCACCGGTTTTTAAGAAAAATTGCCGGTTATCCCCTTTCTTTTGGATATCACTTGCTTTTCTTTTTTCTTTAGTATAAGATAAAACCAAAGCGTATTCTTTGCAATAATTGGTAAAAAACATGCGTATATTGCTCTTATATTACATCATCAAAACTATATATAATAGGGTGGTTTATTATGGCTAATATGACAATTTCAGACATGCGTGGCAGAAAGATAACTTGTAGCCGCAGCTGTAGCCGTCTGGCAGGTAATACCGATTTTCATTTACATAATAATTACGAAATATATGTCCTCTTAAAAGGCGATATCCACTATTTTGTGGAACAGACCTGTTACCATCTTTCATCTGGAAGCCTTTTAATCTTTAACAATCAAGAAATTCATAAGGCAATTAATCTAACAACAATGCCTCATGAGCGTCTTGTCATTCATTTTGATCCCGAATACATTCGAAATTTAGGAACACCGGACACAAATCTTCTCGCCTGTTTTCAAAACCGGCCGTTCGGCCAGGGTAACTATATTCAGCTAGATGAAGAAATAGTCAACACTTTTATTTCCTATTATGAAAAACTAGATTATAGTCTACATAATAAGAAATATGGTAGTGATTTATTATCCTTGTCCTATCTTATACAGCTATTAGTATTAATTAATAATCTATATTCTAATTTAAAAACCCCGGTAGATGGAATTATATCGGAGAAGCTCCAACCTTTGATTTACTATATTCAACAACATATATCCGACCCGCTGACCCTCGACGAAATTAGCAGAGCCCTTTCTATAGATAAATTTTATTTAAGCCATCTTTTTAAGAAAGAAACGGGAAGTACTATTTTTCAATATATCTTGTTAAAAAGAATTGTAATTGCAAAAGAAATGTTATCCCAGGGAAAAAGTGTAACCGAGACCTGCATCCAATCCGGATTTAATGATTACACAAACTTCATCCGTACATTTAAAAAAATTACTGGTTATTCGCCTGGTAAATACGCAAAGGAAAAATAAAAGAGAATATGAAAGAAGAAAATAAGGTGTGCTTGACACAGGAGTGAAATGCACACCTTATTGTTGTTTCAAAGCTAAAGCAGCTATTTAATTAAGACTACAGAGCGTACATCCGGTGGGAGTCGCTGCACATCCGCCAAGAGCAGTTTCCCGTAGTTCCATTGGTAGCCTTTTTCCAACCATGTACATCGCCTCAAGCATCTCGTCAAAAGGTATATGCTGCCTAATCCCACTTAAGGCGAGCTCTGCAGCCACAAGTGCATTGGCGACACCTGCAGCATTACGACCCTGGCAGGGGCATTCCACCAGTCCACCGACGGGATCGCACACAAGTCCTAACAGATTCATTAGCACGGTAGAATGCATCCAGGCACTGCTGTGAGTTCCCACTAAGCTCAACGACGGCGGAAGCAGCCATGGCGGCTGCCACCCCGACCTCTGCCTGGCATCCACCCACAGCTCCAGCTACGGTTGCATTGCGCATTGCCAAATATCCGATGGCACCTGCGTTAAAAAGCGCCTTAATAACCAGTTGGTCTGGTATACCATATTCCTCTTGATATGCCAGGAGAAGGCCGGGAACAACTCCGGAAGAACCTGCCGTAGGAGCGGCCACAATCAGCCCCATAGACGTGTTAACTTCTAAAACGGCCATTGCATAAGTGATGGACCTGGCCAACATATCCCCACAGATGCTGCGGCCTTTTTTGTAGTGTTCCTTCAAAAGCTTTGCCTCCCCACCAATAAGCCCACCAATGGATTTTTTCGGCGATTTAATGGGGGAAAGGGCGGAATCTTTCATAATTTCCCATGTATGCTCCATCTGCCTAAGGAGCACATCCGGCTCCGTTTCTCCAAGCAGGCATTCCCGCTGAAGCATGATTTCAGATATGGGACATTGATGCTGTTGGCAAAGGTTAAGCAACTCGGTCCCGCTTTTAAAATTCATCTATGCACCTCCCCTACAACTGTACCAGCATGACATCCTGTACGAGCTGGCTTTTTTTTATTTTGTCTGCAATATCTGGAGGGAGCCGACCGTCGGACTCTACAATCGTATAGGCCGTACAGCCCTTTTCCTCACGGGACAGTTTCATAAAAGCAATATTTATATTTTCTTCGCTAAGGCAACGAGTTATATGGGCTACTACGCCAGGCTTATCTTTCTGGATGATAATGAGGGTACTGTATGAACCAGAAAAGTCCACTTCTACCTGATTGATACGACGAATACGTACCTTTCCACCACCCACAGATTCCCCGCGAATGGTAAGAACATGTCCCGTCCCACCTTCCATACGAATATCAACTGTATTAGGATGAATTTCCGTCTCCTCATGATTGACAGTAAAATGAAAGGAAAGTCCCCGCTCTTTCGCGATTGAAAATGAATCTGGAATTCTCTTGTCGTCCGTGGAAAATCCCATGACGCCTCCAAGTAGCGCTCGATCCGTACCATGGCCCCGGTAGGTCTTAGCAAAAGAGCCATAGAGCGTAAAATCAACTTTTATCACAGGACCATTCATCATCTTTTGGGCAAGGTAGGCAATGGCTGCTGCACCCGCCGTATGTGAACTGGAAGGCCCAATCATGTTCGGGCCGAGTACGTCAAATACACTGATAAATGACATATTTCTCCTTTCTTATGAATTTGCCATCGTGTCGACAACTGGTTCTCTTACAATAAATTTCCTATAAATTGCATCTATAATTACACCAATTGCATTATCTCCGGAAATATTGCATGCCGTACCAAAGGAATCCTGTGTGATATAAAGTGCCACCATAATTGCGCAGATGGGACCATCCGGATCGCCAGCAGTGGCACCGAATATCATATATAGGAACGGAAGCGCAGTCATAATGGAACCGCCAGGTGCGCCAGGAGATGCAACCATCGCAATGCCCAGAGTCATGATGAAGGGAACGACGGTAGCTAGACTGATCGGGAGCTGGTTCATCAAACAGACAGCCGTTGCACATGCGGTTATGGTAATCATAGATCCTGCCATATGAATGTTGGCACAAAGGGGCACTACGAAATTTCGAATCTGTTCACAGACTCCATCGGCTTTGGCACATTCTAGGTTCACAGGAATTGTTGCGGCGGAGGACTGGGTTCCCAGTGCCGTCGTATATCCAGGAAACTGATTTTTTATTAGAGTAAACGGATTTTTCTTACTTATCGTCCCGGCAATGATAAACTGGATAGAGATATAAATCAGGTGCATCGCGATAACTACAAGGAACACCTTCCAGAGTATACCTAAGATTACAAAAGTCTGGCCAGAGCTTGTTATGTTAACGAACGTTCCGCAAATGTACAGTGGAAGCAGCGGAATAATAATTTTGTGAAGTACGTTGTTGATAATTCCCGAAAAGTCCTTCATTCCATTGTAAAGAGAATATCCGATGGTTTTGCCGCGCATGGTAGAAAGACATAAGCCAAGGATGAACGCGAACGCAACAGCCGACAGTGTATCAAGAAGCGGCGTCAGGCCGATGCTAAAATACGTCTGAAGGGAATTGTCTGCCGTCGCCGCAATCTGTTCAAGGGCACTCTCATCCATAAAACTAGGAAATAGGTTTTTAGCTACGAAATAGGAAACAGATCCCGCTATAACGGTAGACGTATAAGCAATGACAACAGTAATGAGCAGTAACTTCCCTGCCCCCTGGGAAAGGTCTGCAATTCCCATGGTGACATAGGCTAGAATCATAAGCGGTATTACGAATTTTAGAAAGGTAC
>JBKTKK010000098.1:0-7439 GCA_047242405.1 Lachnospiraceae bacterium
CACAGGGGATAGTTGGGAGCAATTAAGCGATAACCGATTAGATATTCTTGAAGAGATGGGCGGAAAGAGTCTATTTCAATTGACGAATGATTTAATTAATGACAAAGGAACTTCAGGGAAAATTAAAGTAATTGTAGATCGTGTGCATGCCAGTGGAAAATACGTATATTTGCCATATAATACGTCATTACCAGATAATGTCGAAAACAGGATAGCAGAAGCTTATATCGGAACAAATAATAATCGGAGATTTGAATATGATTTTTATCCGGATAACAATGAATTAGCTATGAACTTGTTAGACAATGGACCGATTCATCTGGAAAGAGACAACTTGACGCCGGCAGAAGCATTGGAAAGTGGATATCGAGACTTTGTATATGAAAATTATATGCAGGTTCCAGAAAGTACAATAGATACGTTACGCGCATTTTTAGGAAATCTTAATCGGGATGATTTTCGTTCCTTAAATGAGTGTATTACCTTCGTACGGAACATTTTAAATGATGCGGCAGCGTATAGCAAAAGTCCTGGCGCAACACCGGATAATGAGGACTTTGTAACATATTTTCTTACGGAGCAAAAAATAGGATATTGCATGCATTTTGCTTCTGCGGGTACACTTTTGTTCCGGAGCATGGGGATTCCTGCCAGATATGTAGAAGGTTATACGCTTGCTGATCCAGAAGCCCGAAAAAATATTCCGATTCCTGATTCTAGTGCACATGCTTGGCCGGAAATTTATATTGACGGATATGGTTGGTTTCCGGTAGAGGTTACACCCGGTTTTAGCCATCCGACCTTTGATTTTTCCGGTCCCTTAGTGTCACTGCCTGAAACAACGGTAGACCAAGCGCAAAGTTCGAACAATTTTAGTACCATTGGATCGCAGATAAATGATACAACGGCTCCTGCTGTAGAGACAGAGCGTAACGTAGAAGAAAGTAGCACGTGGGCAGCTGTCGAAACCGATAACATTTCGAGCGACGGTGCAGTTATCTATTTAATGGCGGGATTGCTGGTGGTAGTTTTGTTGTACATCCGTTATCGCTATTTACAAAAAAGACGTATCAATCTGTTTTACCATAGTCGGCCACAAAAGAGTATAAAGATTGTATTCCAATATATATGTAAATTAACGAAGTTTGTTGGAGCCCCCTTAGATGAATATACGAGCCCGATGGTTGTGGAAAAAGAATATCCCTATGTAACAGCCCAAAACTATGAAACCTTTATTCATTTATTATATGAGTCACGTTTTAGTAATCACGAAATAACTTTAGACCAGCAAAAGGAAGTGATTACCTTATTTGAAAATTTGGTCCAGGGCGTGAAACAGGAGATGAATTGGTGGGAAAGATTTTTATGCCATTTTATCTATTGTTTTTTCTAGTTACCAAATAGTTGGCTTTGCACAAATTGTCGAAATGTGGTAGAATTTTTCTGGAATGTAACGTTCATAATAGAAGCTGCCTTTGGCAGTAGATTGGAGGGAATTATGTCATTTACACATCTGCACGTCCATACGGAATATAGCCTTCTAGATGGTTCCTGTAAAATCAAGGAACTGACGAAACGTGCAAAAGAGTTAGGTATGGACAGTATTGCAATTACAGACCATGGAGTGATGTTTGGTGTAATTGATTTTTATCGTGCGGCGAAGGAAGCTGGTATAAAACCGATCATTGGCTGTGAAGTGTATGTGGCACCTGGCTCTAGATTCGACCGAGAAACGACAAGTGGGGAAGATCGATATTATCATTTGGTTTTATTAGCAGAAAATGATATTGGCTACCACAATTTAATGAAGATTGTCTCAAAGGGATTTGTTGATGGATTTTATTATAAACCTCGAATTGATATCGAAGTATTAACAACATATAGTGAAGGGATTATAGCATTAAGTGCATGTTTAGCAGGGGAAGTTCAAAGGCATATAGCAAAGGGCTTGTTTGAAGAAGCCGAAAAATCTGCAATACGATACGAATCAATATTTGGAAAAGGTAATTTCTTTTTAGAGTTGCAGGATCATGGTATACCACAGCAGAAAAATGTAAATGCTGCCTTACTAAGATTAAGCCAAAAAACAGGAATTGAATTAGTAGCCACCAATGATATTCATTATATCGCTGCAGAGGATGCAACTGCCCATGATATATTACTCTGTATTCAAACAGGGAAAAAGGTAGCGGATGAGAATCGAATGCGCTATGAAGGGGGGCAGTATTATCTTAAATCCGAAGAAGAAATGAAGCAGCTATTCCCTTATGCATTGGAAGCCGTAGAAAATACACATAAAATTGCAGAAAGATGCAATGTGGAAATCGAATTTGGTGTTACGAAACTGCCAAGATACCATGTACCAGATCGTTTTACCTCTTGGGAATATTTACAAAAATTATGTTACGAAGGGCTATCAACGAGGTATTCAAATCCGACAGATCAGCTAAAAGAACGGCTTGACTATGAATTAAATGTTATTAAAACGATGGGATATGTGGACTACTTTTTGATTGTTTGGGATTTCATTCATTTTGCTAGAAGTAATGGAATTATGGTCGGACCAGGACGTGGGTCTGCGGCAGGAAGCATTGTGTCTTTTTGTCTTGGTATTACAAACATTGATCCTATTCGGTATCAGTTATTATTTGAAAGATTTTTAAATCCGGAACGTGTTTCCATGCCCGATATCGATATTGACTTTTGCTTTGAACGGCGACAGGAAGTCATTGATTATGTTGTTGAAAAGTATGGAAAAGAACAAGTCGTTCAAATTGTGACCTTTGGTACCTTAGCTGCAAAGGGGGTTATTCGAGATGTCGGCCGTGTATTAGACTTACCATATAGTCTTTGTGATTCCATCGCCAAGATGATTCCGATGGAACTTAACATGACGATTGAGAAAGCTTTAAAGATGAATCCAGAGCTTAGTAGTTTGTACGAAAGCGATGAGCAGGTAAAATATTTAATCGATATGTCTCTACGTTTGGAAGGCTTGCCCCGTCATACATCGATGCATGCAGCTGGAGTAGTAATTAGTGAAAAAGCTGTGGATGAATACGTTCCCTTGTCAAGGGCATCCGATGGATCGATTACAACCCAATTCACTATGACTACTTTAGAGGAACTTGGGCTTTTAAAGATGGATTTTCTTGGTTTGCGTACATTAACAGTAATTCAGAATGCTGTTTCTTATATAAAGAAAAATAAGGGAATTGACATAGATATTGATGCAATCGATTTTAATGATAAATTGGTTTTAGAATCGATTGGTACAGGAAGATGCGATGGAATTTTTCAGTTGGAAAGTGCTGGTATGAAGAGTTTCATGAAGGAACTGAAACCGGAAAATTTAGAAGATATTATTGCGGGAATATCCTTATATCGACCTGGTCCAATGGATTTTATACCTCGATACTTAAAAGGAAAGAACCACCCAGAGTCGATAACGTATGAGTGCCCACAATTAGAACATATTTTAAGCCCAACATACGGCTGTATCGTCTATCAAGAACAAGTTATGCAAATTGTTCGTGATTTGGCTGGTTACACATTAGGTAGAAGTGACTTAGTAAGACGAGCAATGTCAAAGAAAAAAGGTTCTGTAATGGAAAAAGAACGTCAGAACTTCGTATATGGAAATGAAGATGAGGGAGTTACTGGTTGCGTCAAGAACGGAATTGATGAAAAAACAGCCCATATGATTTACGACGAAATGATTGATTTTGCCAAGTATGCATTTAATAAATCGCATGCTGCTGCCTATGCTGTAGTATCCTACGAGACTGCCTATTTAAAATATTATTATCCGGTTGAATTCATGGCAGCCCTTATGACATCGGTTATTGATAATACAACAAAAGTTTCAGAATACATTCAAACATGTCGACAAATGGGTATTCAAATCTTACCCCCTGATATTAATGAGGGAGAAAGTGGATTCTCTGTTTCTGGAAATGATATTCGATACGGATTGTCTGCCTTAAAAAGTGTCGGAAAATCAGTTATAGATGCCATTGTTGCTGAAAGAGAAGCAAATGGTAGATTTGAAAGTTTAAAAGATTTTATCAGCCGTTTATCGGGAAAAGAAGTGAATAAGCGAACCATTGAAAGTTTTATAAAGGCCGGTGCGCTTGATAGTTTAGGTGGAACAAGAAAACAAAAAATGATGGTTTATGTTGCTGTCATGGAACAAGTAGCAAGAGAAAAGAAACAATCGCTATCCGGACAGTTATCCCTCTTTGATTTTGTAGAAGAAGAAGAAAAACAGGAGTTTGACATACCATATCCGAATATTGGAGAGTATACAAAGGATGTGATACTTGCATTTGAAAAAGAAGTGTTAGGAATATATATAAGCGGTCATCCGCTTCAGTCTTATGAAGGGCTATTGAAAAAAAATATTACTGCAACGACAGCCAAATTTTTAGTGGATGAAGAGAGTGGAAATGCACTTGTAAAAGATGGTATGTATGTCGTTATTGGTGGTATGATTACTGCAAAAACAGTGAAAACTACTAAAAATAATAAATTAATGGCTTTTTTGACCTTGGAAGATTTAGTAGGTACAGTAGAAGTCATTGTCTTTCCAAAAGATTATGAAAAATTCCGTTCCATGTTAGAAATTGATTACAAGATTTTTATTCGCGGTAGAGTTTCTGTGAACGAAGAAGAGCAAGGTAAAGTTATTTGTGAAAAAATTATCCCATTTGAATCAATACCACGAGAGATATGGATTCAATTTAATAATTTAGAGAATTACTTAACAGAGGAACAAGGATTGTTAAATATGCTTGCTCCATGGGATGGAAATGACTCGGTTGTCATATATTTAAAGGATTCCAAACAATATAAGCGTCTGCCCGCAAATAGAAATGTTTCTGCTCAAGATGGACTACTGGATGCTTTGAAAGAAAAATATGGTGAAAAAAATATCAAAGTTGTCGAAAAGGCTATTGAAAACATTGGAAAAATAGATTAAAATAATGGGTGGGTAAAAGTGAAAAAATAATAACAATAGGTTATTTTTATAAACCTTGTAAGAATAATATAATTGGAGGAATCATCATGGCAAATGCAGTAAAAACAATTGGTGTGTTAACAAGTGGCGGCGATGCACCAGGTATGAATGCAGCAATTCGTGCTGTTGTAAGAACCGCTTTAGCAAAAGGCCTGAATGTGAAAGGAATAAAAAGAGGGTATGCGGGCCTTTTAAAAGAAGAAATTATTGACATGGACGGGCGAAGTGTGTCCGATATTATTCAGAAGGGTGGTACCATTCTTTACACAGCCAGATGTGAGGAGTTTCGTACAGAGGAAGGACAAAGAAAAGGTGCAGAAATTTGTAGGGCACACGGTATAGATGGTTTAGTCGTTATTGGTGGTGATGGTTCTTTTAATGGTGCTTGTAAATTAGCAAATTTAGGAATTAATACGATTGGTCTTCCAGGCACAATTGATTTAGACATAGCATGCACGGATTATACAATCGGATTTGATACAGCAGTAAATACTGCGATGGAAGCAATCGATAAGGTGCGTGATACATCTACTTCGCATGAAAGATGCAGTATCATCGAGGTTATGGGAAGAAGTGCTGGATACATTGCGTTATGGTGTGGAATTGCCAATGGGGCAGAAGATATTTTATTACCAGAACGTTATGATGGGGACGAACAGGCCCTCATTAATAGAATTATTGAACATAGAAAACGTGGTAAGAGTCACCACATCATTATTAATGCAGAAGGAGTTGGACATTCTACTAGCATGGCAAAGCGAATTGAAGCTGCTACAGGTATAGAAACGAGAGCTACTATTCTTGGACACATGCAAAGAGGCGGGCGTCCAACATGTAAGGATAGGGTGTATGCGTCAATAATGGGCGCAAAAGCAGTCGATTTACTCTGCGAAGGGAAAAGCAATCGTGTAGTAGGATATTCCCACGGAGATTATGTAGATTTTGATATTAATGAAGCATTGGCTATGACGAAAGATATTTCAGAATATCAGTATAACGTAAGTAAATTATTAGTTCGTTAAATTGATAGATAGTGAAGCAGGAATTTCAAAGATGAATAAATATCTTGAGATTCCTGCCTTTGTTTTATTATAAAGTAGAATAGAAAGAGAGAAGAAAGTGCAATTACAAGATAATAAGTATGTGAAACAGAAAAAGAAGAAGTGGGCTACAACGAAGGTAATAGCACTTGGATTTATAGGTGCGATTGTAGTAGGAACTTTATTACTCTTACTTCCTGCTGCTACTGCGGAAGGTAAGTCGACAAGTGTGATCGATGCGTTATTTACTGCAACGACAAGTATTTGTGTTACAGGGTTAGTTACTGTTGTCACTGCAACGCACTGGTCTGTATTTGGCAAAATTATTATCGCATTTCTGACACAATTAGGGGGTCTTGGAGTCATAACAGTCACCATTTTATTGTTGGTCTTGATTGGGAAAAGGATTACGTTGAAAGAACGCATTTTGATTCAAGAATCATATAATTTGGACACCATGGCTGGTTTGGTAAAATTGATCATTAAAATCGTCAAAGGAACATTGATTATTGAGGCAATTGGCGCATTTTTTTACGCCATTTATTTCGTGCCAACGTTTGGTCCACTAAAAGGAATCGGTATTTCGATTTTTAATTCCATCTCTGCATTTTGCAATGCTGGCATGGATATTATTGGTGAAACTAGCCTTGAAAGTTATGTTGCAAATCCATTAATTAATTTTACGACGATGTTTCTCATTATTGTAGGAGGAATTGGATTTACTGTTTGGTGGGATGTCATTCGAGTCATTCGAGAAGCAAAAGATCATAAACTAGAAAAGCATCATCTTTTTCGTCGTTTAAGTCTTCATTCAAAATTGGCAATAACTGTGTCGCTTATCTTGATTGTTAGCGGATTTTTGTGTATATTTATCTTTGAATATAATAATCCAAAGACGATTGGTAATTTAAATTTTGGTGATAAGGCAATGGCAAGCCTGTTTCAATCTGTAACAACAAGAACCGCTGGTTTTGCAACAATTCCGCAGGGGGAACTAACAAATGCCAGTTCACTCGTATCATTGATTTTAATGTTTATAGGTGGTTCTCCAGTCGGTACGGCAGGAGGTATCAAAACGACAACAATGGCCATGATTGCTTTAACGGTTGTTGCTACAATTAAAGGAAAAAAGGATACTGAGGCCTTCGGGAGAAGAATTTCAAATTATAATTTCCGAACCGGGCTTTCTGTCGTAGTAATGAGTGCTATGGTTTTGTTTGTGTCCACATTGTTGTTAATGTCAGTAGAGAATTTTAACTTTTTAGAAGTGCTATATGAAACGACTTCGGCGATTGCGACAGTAGGATTATCTAGAGGTATAACACCAGAGTTATCAACCGTAGGAAAACTAATTATTATATTTACGATGTATTTGGGAA
>JBKTKK010000099.1:0-7348 GCA_047242405.1 Lachnospiraceae bacterium
GCAGTAAAGGTTGCTGATGTGGATATGAATGGTTTGCGTAACCTTGGCGATCAGTTGAAAGAAAAACTTGGAGAAGGGGTTATTGTAATTGCCTCTTGTGTAGATGGTAAAGTAAATTTAATGGCAACTGCAACGGATGAAGCAATTAAGGCTGGTGCACATGCTGGAAATCTTATAAAGGCCATTGCTGGTCTTGTAGGTGGCGGCGGCGGCGGTCGTCCAAATATGGCACAGGCAGGTGGTAAGAATCCTGCTGGTATCGACCAGGCTTTAGAGAAAGTGAAAGAAGTGGTAGAAAGCCAGATTCAATAAGAGAAAACCTACTCTTGATGATAAAAGTGGTCAAGAGTAGGTTTTTTTACGCAACGATATGAAGAAATTACCTATTTATACATAGAAATTAAAAAAAATATAAAATTTTTATTGACGAATGGAAATAATATGCTATAATATTAATCGTGCTATAGAAAATACCCAAACAGTTGTATTATGCACAATACACAACTGGAGGGAGGTTAGGTGTGAGCTTATGTCAAATGTAATCGTTAAAGAAAACGAAAGTTTAGATAGCGCTTTACGCAGATTCAAGAGAAACTGCGCAAAGGCCGGCATCCAGCAAGAAATTCGTAAGAGAGAACATTACGAAAAACCAAGCGTTAGACGCAAGAAAAAGTCTGAAGCTGCTAGAAAGCGTAAGTATAACTAATTTGCTTAAAACAATTAATAAATCCTCAGCTGTCTGCTGAGGATTTTTTCATTATGGAAAAGTTAAGTGAAAATCATTTTATTTTTCTCGTAAAATTAATAATAGGAACAAACTATAGGGAATATACTAGATAGAGACTTTATAATAAGTGCAGGGACAGGGATGGCAAAGAGGGATGATGGAAAAGGCCTAAAAGAACTTGTAGTAGAGCAGCTGCAGCTTCCAAAAGATACGATGTTGGGCGCAGTACTTGTTCGTGCCGTTGGAAATCATGAATTATATATAGAAAATTTCAGAAGTATTTTAGAATATACCGATCAGCATTTAAAGTTACAGACAAAGACATGTAGGCTATGTATCGAAGGAAAAAAGCTCCATATCGCATATTATAATTGTGAGGAGATGAAAGTTACCGGCGTCATAAAAAGTATACGATATGAATAGGAGGCATGTAGTTGGTTAAACTGATACGGTATTTCAAAGGTTATGTTCGAATACGAATTGTTGGATTCTCACCGGAACGATTTATTAATTTATGTAATTTTCACCAGATTGTTGTGTGGGACTTAGTGAGTGTCAATGGAAGCTACGAATGTAATATGACGTTAAAAGACTTTCGTATCATTCGGCCATTGGTGAAAAAATCCAAAACAAGGTTAAAAATTACGAAAAAAGAAGGACTTCCCTTTTTTTTGTATCGAAACAGAAAAAGAAAAGTGACATATATCAGTGTTATTTTGTTTTTTCTATTTTTACATACAATGTCTCTTTTTATTTGGGACATTGAATTTGAGGGAAATCAAAAGTATACAGACGGCGTACTGATGGACTTTCTATATTCTTATGGATATAAACATGGAATGAAAATAAGTAACATTACTTGTGAGGATATAGAAAAACAAATAAGGAACGAGTACAATGATATTAACTGGGTCTCAGCGATGATTGACGGTACAAAATTAATTGTCAAGGTTAAGGAAAATACTGGAATCCTGCATTTGGAAGAAGATGTGGAATCGGGCAGCGGTGATTTGGTTGCGGATAAAGAAGGAGTCGTTAGGGAAATTGTTACGCGACAAGGGACACCAGTCGTACACGTTGGGGATCAAGTTGCGAAAGGTGATATACTGGTTTCTGGCGTCGTTGATATTATAGATGACAGTAGTACCGTTGTGAACCGGCATTATGTACGGGCTGATGCAGATGTTACATTGGAGTTATCGTATTATTATAAGGATACGATAAAAAAGGCTTATAAGAAGCGTGTGTACGAAGAGGAAAAAAAGCAATATTTTATTCAAGGGTTTGGCTATCGATTCGTATTTTTACCAATGAACTTAAAAGATGTTAAGGCAGAGGTCTATACAGATACGAAACAAGTACATATCTTTTCGAATTTTTATCTTCCATTTTATTATGGTGATTCCATAATAAAATACTATAGTGAGGTGGACAGTGTTTATACCGATGAGCAGTTAAAAGGAATTGCCGAGGGCCGCCTATCTTACTATCTAAAAAATTTAGAGAAAATGGGGGTAGAAATTATTGAAAATAATGTTAAAATATTAGTAAATAATAATAACTGCGTTGCCGAAGGGAATATTGTTGTGCAAGAAAAGACAGGTGTTAACCAAGCGGTTCCGCAGGAAGATAAGATAGAGGAGATAACAGGAGCAGAATGAGTATTGTTGAGACAATAATTGATATTCCAGTGGACCATCAAAAGAATGTTTTCGGACAGTTTGATACGTATATAAAAAAGATCGAACGGACTTTACATGTTACAATGATTGCAAGAGATAACGAACTAAAAATGATCGGTCCGGATAATGCAGTGACAAAAGCAAAGAGTGTTTTCAATAACTTAATTGAACTATCCAAAAGGGGAAATCAGATTACGGAACAAAATGTAGACTATGCATTAAGTTTGGCATTTGAAAATCTTGATGACCAAATTTTGGAAATTGATAAAGATATTATTTGCAGAACAATTAATGGAAAACCTATTAAACCAAAGACGCTGGGCCAAAAACAATATGTGGACTTAATTCGAAATAAGATGATTGTATTTGGAGTAGGCCCAGCTGGTACGGGTAAAACGTATTTAGCCATGGCAATGGCTATTCAGGCATTTAAGAACAATGAGGTGAACCGCATTATTTTAACGAGACCTGCCATAGAGGCAGGAGAAAAATTGGGATTTTTACCGGGTGATTTACAAAGTAAAATTGATCCATACTTAAGGCCGCTATATGATGCGTTGTACCAAATTATGGGGGCGGAAAGTTATCTCCATAATTCGGAAAAGGGATTAATTGAAGTAGCGCCATTGGCATATATGAGGGGGCGAACTTTGGACAATGCCTTTATTATTTTAGATGAAGCCCAAAATACAACTCCAGCGCAAATGAAAATGTTTTTAACGCGTATAGGATTTGGATCAAAAGTTATTATAACCGGTGATATGACCCAAAAGGATTTACCAGCTGGTCAAGTTTCAGGGTTAGATACTGCGTTAAAAGTATTAAAAAAAGTGGACGATATTGGTGTCGCATTATTAAATAATCGTGATGTCGTTCGACATCCACTCGTGCAAAAAATAGTACAAGCATATGAAGATTATGAAAAGAAGGGTAAGAACGCCCGATCATAATAAGTAGGAGTGATATATATGACATTTAATATCGAATATGAGGCAAGTAAAAAGTTAGATTTTAATTATGAGGAACTAATTGAAAAAGTTATAATGGAGGCAATTGATTTCGAGGCCTGTCCCTATGAATCCGAAGTTAATGTAATACTGACGGAAAACGATGAGATTCAGGAAATTAATAAAGAGTATCGACGGATTAATGCTCCTACGGATGTACTCTCTTTTCCTATGATAGACTTTCAGGGGCCTGCAGATTTTTCAATGGTTGAAGACCAATACGAAGATTGTTTTAATCCAGAAACGGGAGAATTATTACTAGGCGATATCATAATATCGGTGGACAAAGTATATGAACAAGCAGACAACTTTGGTCACAGTGTTATCCGAGAATTAGCGTTCCTTGTTGCACACAGTATGCTTCATTTAATGGGCTATGATCATATGGAAGATGATGAGAGAATCGTTATGGAAGAGAAACAGGAGCAGATCTTGAAAAATCTTCAAATCTATCGTTAGTCGCGAATTATGACAATAAACTACGAATGAAGTGAGGCAAAGTATGACTAATAAACAAAGACAGGGAAGTAGTAATTTTATCGTACAAGGGAGTATTTTGGCCATTGCATCGGTAATGGTTCGCCTAATCGGTATCGTATATCGTATTCCGATGACGAATATTATTGGTGATGAGGGAAATGGATATTATGCAGCAGCTTACAGTATTTATTCAATTTTGTTGCTACTTTCCTCCTATAGTTTACCGGTTGCTGTTTCTAAGATGGTTTCCGCAAGAGCAGCCACTGGACAATATAAAAATATTCAACGTATTTTTAGAGGATCGCTTATTTTTGCAAGTATAGCCGGGGGGATTTTTTCTTTACTTACTTATTTTGGAGCGGAATTTTTTGCTACAAAAATCGTAAATATGCCTTTAGCAGCAATCCCATTGAAGTTTATGGCACCAACAATCTTTATAATGGCAATTTTAGGTGTATTCCGTGGTTATTACCAAGGAATGAGTACAACCATTCCAACGGCCTTTTCACAAATTATTGAACAGATTGTAAATGCAGTGGTCAGTGTCTCTGCTGCATACTTTTTATTTTCCTGGGGAGAAAAAACGGACCTAGTAAAAAACACGACAGATTATGCGCATGCATGGGGCGCGACGGGTGGAACCATTGGTACTGGTGTTGGTGCACTAACCGCGCTTATTTTTTGCTTTGGCGTATATCAGATATATAAAAGAGTATTAAGGAAATTGATACGAAGAGATCGTACGGAGTATTTGGAACCGTATTCCTATATTACTAAAACATTATTATTTACGATTGTTCCAGTCGTGTTAAGTACCGCTGTTTATAATTTAATTGATATTATAGACAACAGTTTTTTTAGTTATTATATGAAAAATAGCAACGCTTACGAATCCTACCGATCTATCTGGGGGGCATATAACGGAAAATATTTGTTACTAATTCATGTTCCCGTAGCTTTTGCTTCCGCCCTTGCCGCCTCGGTTGTGCCATCCATATCAAAGGCTGTTGCTCAAAACAACCGTGGACAGATCGTAGAAAAAGTAAATACAACTTTTAAATATGTAATGCTTATCGCCATTCCAAGTGCAGTAGGCCTTGGTGTTTTAGGAAATCCAATTGTTAAGATGCTATTTCGTGGTGATCGAAGTGAAGCTGGACTGTATTTAATGTTAGGTTCTACGGCCGTAATCTTCTTTTCCTTATCTACCGTTACAAATGCAATTTTGCAAGGGATTAATAAATTAAAAATACCAGTTAGAAATTCTATTATTTCTTTAGCGATACATATTATTTTACTTTGGTTTTTGCTATGGCAGATGGACACTGGAATTTATGGTGTCGTTTTGTCTTATACAATCTTTGGTATATCCATGTGTATTTTAAACACATTGGCAATTGGGAAGTATTTAACGTATCAGCAACAGTTTATCAAGACTTACGGACTTCCTTTCCTTGCGTCTGCCATTATGGGGGTAATGGCCTTCTTTACCTATAAAGGCGTATATGCACTAATTTCAAGTAATACAATAAGTGTGTTGTGTGCCATCTTAATTGCAATTGTTGTATACGCAGTGCTCATTATTCTTTTTGGATGCCTGGATGAGGTGGATCTATATGATCTTCCAAAAGGTGAAAAATTTGTTAGACTCGCGAAAAAATTGCATTTAATGAAATAATTTGGAATATTTTATTCTCCAAATAAACGCTTTTCTTTTGGTAGATAATGTAAGAAAAGGAGTTGATAGCGTGGAAGAAACTATGAAACCAGATAAGAAAGGAAAAAAGAAGTGGGTTACGATACTCTTATTTACGAGTATCCTTGTTTTCTTGTCTGGGTCCTATTATTTGAGTTATAAAGTTGCATATGATCACTTTCAAAATACGGATTTAGCAAAAAGGTTAAAGGAAGAATCCGAAGCAAGTGGTGCTTTAGAAGTGAATGCTGGTAATGAAACAATTGTTCATAAGAATATGACTTATGTGGAAGAAATTTATGATCGAACCAATGGTGAGTTGAGCCAAGTTGAAAAACAGGTACCATCGGAACTTTTAGGTTTGACAAAAAATCAATTGGCAGAGTATTTAAACGCGTATACAAATAAAATGTCAGTGGAAGAAAAAAATGATGGTTTAAAGAATTTTGAATTAATCTCATTTTCTTCAAATAATGTCGTAGTAAGAAAGACGTACGATGAGAACACCGTTTCTGGCTACGAATACTATATCATATTGGAAGATGGAAATTTAAAAGTATATTATGGTGATCAGGAAACTTTATATATGGATACTAAAATAGCAGAGGATGAGCTTTCCGAGAGTGAAAAGGTAAAACTGGAAGCTGGTATGTATTTGCATAATATATGGGAGGTATATCATTATTTAGAATCCTACACAAGTTCTATACTGTTATGGTATCATGCATGAAGCAGTCATAGGTTTATAATGTAATTAATAGAAAAGACAGGTATCGGCCGGCAATTTTTATACGTACCTGTCTTTTTCTTACGTTTTTGATATATTGTATAGGGATAAAAGGGTTGCAAATATGTCGTAGGATGGTAAAATAATAAGATATCGAACCATAAGGGAAATGATAAGAAATAGGGAAGTAAAGGGGAATATATGAATTACCGCATTTTAGTAATCGGTGGTGGAGCGTCTGGAATGGTGGCCGCCATTGAGGCAGCCCGGTCTGGTGCAAAGGTCACCGTTTTGGAGCATCAAAATCGTGTTGGAAAAAAAATATTGGTGACTGGAAATGGAAAATGTAATATAACGAATCTGGACATGGATCAGAGGTTTTTTAGAAGCGATAATAAAAGTTTTCCTGGCATCGTATTAAATTTTTTTAATGAGAGAGATACAATGAATTTTTTTCAAGATTTAGGAATTGAACCTTTAAATAGAAATGGTTACATCTATCCCAACTCCGGACAGGCCTCTTCTGTACTGGAAGTTTTAATGTTAGAAATGGAACGGTTAGGACTCGACGTTATTACGGATTTTCATGTTACAAAGATCGAACGAAAAAAGGCACAATGGCTTGTGACAGGGGAAAAAGATGCAAAATTGGAAAAGGTTGTGGCGGATGCAGCAATCATGGCTACTGGTTCAAAGGCTGCATCAAAAACAGGATCCGATGGCAGTGGGTATGAATTAGCAAAAAGTCTAGGCCATAGAATAATAGCACCGGTGCCTGCCCTTGTGCAATTAAGGACGGAAGGGAATTTTCTAAAACAATGGACGGGTATACGGTGTGATGGTGCGATACAATTAAAAGTAAATGGAACGGTAGTTTCTTCCGACCGAGGTGAGTTACAGTTAACCGATTATGGAATATCGGGAATTCCAATTTTTCAAGTGAGTCGATTTGCATCAAAAGCGTTGGCAAAGAAAAAGAAGGTTGCTGTGACCATAGATTTTTTACCACATATTTTGATGGAAGAAGTT
>JBKTKK010000100.1:0-7304 GCA_047242405.1 Lachnospiraceae bacterium
CATTTGGGAAAAGCGTCGCAGCAAAGGGAAAACTCTTTCAATGGGAATGAAGCAGCGGCTTGGTCTTGCGATTGCTATGATCAGAACCCCGGAAGTGTTGATTTTGGACGAGCCCATCAATGGACTTGACCCTAGCGGAATTATCGAGTTCAGAAATCTTTTACACACGCTGAACAAAGAACACGGTATTACCATTCTCCTGTCTAGCCATATTCTGACGGAGTTACAGCAGACCGCAACAACCTTTGGCTTCTTGAATAAGGGTAAGCTGGTGCGGGAAGTCAGCAGAGCCCAGCTTGACGCCGAAAATGACAGTTCTCTGGAAGATTATTATATGACGCTGAAAGAAGGAGGTGCTTCCTATGATTGACTATGTAAAAAGTGAGTTTTACAGGATTACCCACAGCGCCAGCTTTTACTGGATGTTGGTAATATTTGCAACACTGGCCGTAGCTATCAATCTTCTGCTGGTTGTAGGGAACATTGCTTTTTCCGATGGCGGAGTTACAACCAACAACATCTATTCCTCTTTTGGATTTTTGATTGACAGCCCGATGTTGTTCTGCTACGCTGCTGTCGTTGTGGTGTATATGTTGTATGAAGGGAATAAGAATAACGGAAACTTGAAAAACAGCATTGCATTTGGTATTTCCAGAACAAGTATTTTTCTCGGGAAGTGCATTGTGGGCGTTACGGCAACTACTGTATGTATGATGGTTTGTTTGGCTGCCTACATTGGAAGCGCGCTTGTACTTCTTACTCCGGGTGGTTCCGTCACTTTGCAAGATGTTCTGATGGAAATTCCAGCGGTATTTTTTATTACGCTGTCTGCGGCTGTGCTGGGGATTGTGGTGATTGAGGTCTTTGAAAAAGGGCTGGTTGGTTTGCTTGTATGGCTGTTTGTATTTGTTGCTGTCCCACCTCTGGTCTTGTATGCGGGTGCTGCTGTAAACAGCAATGTGCTGGTAAACATTGCAACATGGCTGCCTGCAAATTTTCTTCAAAATACTGTGACACCAACGGATTGTATTACAGTTTGGGACACCGCAGAAGGTATGTTGCGCTGCCTGATCTCCGGCATAGGCGGAATACTTGTGTTCCTTGTGATTGGCATTACAGCACTTCGGAAGAAGCCATTGTGAGGAGGTGCGGAATGAAAAAGATAATTGCGTTTTTACTTGTGCTATTTACCTGTTTTTCTATGGCCGCTTGCGGAACGGATAATTCCTGTTCCGACAGAGGGTCTTTGCGGGTGCGCCTGCAGAAGTGAGCGCAATTTCTTAAAAAAAAGTGAATTTCAGAAAAAACGGATGACATATTAAAAATGTAAAAGTATAATAGAGTCATTCTGTTAAATATATTGATTACAGGTATTTTTATTAAATCTAGGAGGAATTATTATGAGTAGATTAAATGAATTTATTGATATTTTAACTGGAAGCTTTGATAATTCGGAACAGTTTAAAGAGTTACAGAATAAGGGAATTACAAATTATCCTTTTGCTGAACATGTGAATACGGTTTGTAACGATAAAATTAATGGGTTGCCTGAAGAGTTTAATGGGGTATTTCTTGTGGAAGAGAGTTATTATACAACCGATGGAAAAACCCATGCATCACCACATTTATTCCTTTTTACGGAAGAAAATGATGGAATAAAGTTAACCTCATATGAGATACCAGAAGGTTATGATAAATCAAGTTTTTCATATAAACAATTAAAAGAAGTGCATTATGCAGATTTAAAAAGATCTGAAAAATTCACTCCTGCAGTTTATACGTGGAAAGATAATGCCTGGGAAGGCGGCAGTGTAAGTATGTTTTCTCCTATCTTGAAGTTTTCATTGTTTGAACGCTTTTCTGAGGATGTGTTGGAAGTATCAGAATCAATGGAAGTAAATGGCAAGAAAACTTTTGGATATGATGAACCGATCTTATATAAAAGAAAATAGTAAAGAGAGAGCGCATATGATATGATACCCCTTAAGTAGACAAGACAAATAACCAAAATCTTGACATCTCCAATATTTTAGATATTTCACTTGTCTACTTGACAAGGGGCTGATCAATAAAGCGCTCTTTTTTTCTATCAACCAGAATAGAATCGATTCAATTTTATTCTAAAAAGTATGTGATTCATCATTTGCTTCAGAATTGTTATTATATGTAGATGTTTGTTCCACAGTAGCACGAACCGTGTTATCTGGTATATCGACTAATAGATTAGACGCAATGAGTACAAGTAATATAGCTGCACATATTAACATAAGTGATGCGATGAAAATTGCAGATCGTCTTTTTCTATCCTCCATAAATATGCTTTCCTCCTCTTTCCGTATTTACTTAGAATTATAATCCTTTTATAAATAAATTACAATGTAACAAATTTAATAAATACTCATTTCGCATTATAGTTCGATATGTTTCGTCGTTTTACCTTATAAAATACAAACGTTTGCAAATAATTATTATAACATATTCCCTGGGTGTTTTAATTAGTAATTCTATCCAAAAATACAGAGAAAACATAAGCATTTTAAATGGTTGACACTAGGGAAGAAGGATGATATATTAGGCATAGTATTTAAAAATGTATACTTGCAATTGGATATACTTAGTAAGTATGCATTTTTTCTGAAGATAAAATGCAAACCTTTGCATATCGACATCATGGCAATTCTTCTCACTTCCAGATAAAATTTTATCGAAATCCATAAGATTACTTTTTTAAATGCTTTATTCATAAACGTTGTATTCAAAATAGAGAAAAGAAATTTTCTTTATATTGAAATATTTTTATAATGAGAGGAAGAAGAGTATGAAAAATTTCAAGAGAGTTGTAGCAATGGGATTGTCAGTTGCTATGACAGTAGGGACATTAAGCTTTGCAGGATATGCAGCGGGGTTACCAACTACAGATGGACATGATAAGTATATAGACAAAAAGGTATTTAATGTAATAAGTAGCGAAGACTTTGGTAAAGAAGATTTAAGCGCCCCCTTATTTGACAAAAGTATAGGAAGTTCTGATATTTCTGATTTACAAGTACCGACACTCGCCTATGACGATACAAGTATTGGTATCGTCTGGAAAAAACCGGAAAAGTACGACAATGTTGCAGATTATAACGTTTATGTAAATGGGGTAAAACACGAGACTGCAAGAGAAAACTTTAAATCGAATGCAGAATGGGCTGCTAAGTATATGGAAGCCTTCTACGACTATTATGATACGCAGGGCAAAAGCGACGTAGATATGGTAGAGGTAGATATTCATTCTTATCGGGCTACAGAATTAACGCCAGATACGGAATATACGTTTATGGTGGTAGCTGTCGATGCAAATGGAAATGAATTGGGAATACCGAAATCCATTACAGTAAGAACGACTAAAGCACAAGAGACATTTAATATTCTTGATTATGGTGCCAAGACTTCGGTAGGCTACACTACATATGATAATGAAATAAATACTTTTATTGAAGCAAATACAAAAGCAATTCAGGCTGCTATTGATGCATGTACTCCTGGGGGCAAAGTAGTAATTCCGGAGGGAACCTTTGTATCAGGGGCACTTTGGTTAAAGAGTAACATGACCTTAGAAATTAATGGTACTTTATGGGCGTCGCCAAATAGTGATCATTTTGATATCGGCTTTTTAATGTACCCATTTTATACCGATACAAGAGGATGGGGATTAATCAATGCAATGAGTGCAGATGAAAGTCAGCCGTTGGAAAATATAAGGGTTACTGGAAAAGGAACCGTTTATGGAAATGGATGGAAGTATGGCAGCGGTGATTCCATTTATCAGGATGGTTACACGAGAAATGCTTATAAACTAGAAGGGGATTTGGATGTTCGTTTAAGTGGAAATGAAAAATATACGTTACCTAGGTGGGTGGCAGGAAGCAATACAAAGGTGTACTATTATGGCATCCAAGCAGCGGATTCTGCAAAGAAATATCTTTCAAATGTGTTTAACGAGGATGGAAGTAGAAAATATAGCGATGCTCAAATTGAAGCGTTATCTACAAAAATAAAAAACAATAATAAAGATGGATTATCAGATAGATTCAGAAGACAAAAAATGCATATGCGACCCGCTCTAGTTTGGTCATCATGCGAAATGTTACAAATGTTTATATCGGTGACGTAACCATTGAGAATCCTGCAAACCATTCGGTTAATATTCTGGATTCTAAAATAAGCAACAACCAACGTAAAAGTACTTTCCTACGATGGAAATAATGCAGATGGACTTGGTTTTGGTTGCTCACAAAATGTAATATGCTGGAATAACTTTACCGACACGGGCGATGACAATTTAGGATTTGGTGCCTCGGTAGGTGAAGCTGCAAGAGATTGTAATATCCAAACAAATTCAGAAGTATGGATGTTTAACAAGTACCTGCATGAAGGCCACGGCGGTTTAGCAGCCGGAAGTCATACAGGCAATG
The DNA here is from genome assembly GCA_047242405.1 of Lachnospiraceae bacterium. Lineage (GTDB taxonomy): Bacteria > Bacillota > Clostridia > Lachnospirales > Lachnospiraceae > Fimimorpha. The sequence goes on from JBKTKK010000100.1 coordinate 4,461, forward strand.
GTATTCAAGACGTTTTATTTGAAGATACCGTCATGAACAACGTTGATATGGCCTTTCGTTTTAAAAGTGCGCCTACAAATGGAGGATTTATTGCCAACATAACAATGCGTGACTGCGCGGTAGCAAATACGAATCAAGGATGGGTACTTACGACGAGTTACAGTGATCCAAATAGTGCTTCTTCAACCGAAGCAGCAGAAATTGGTTCATTCTATAACTTCGCAGCATACAATGTTTCCGTTTATGGTACGAAGTATAATAATATTTGTGTATATGCAGATGTAGATCCGGATTTTGTAGAAAACAAACCTTGGCATACACACAATCATTTATATTTTCAAGATATAACATTTGGGAATGTTGGAACGAATAAATCATGGGATATAAAGAATAGCAATGGTGGCTGGGATTCCTTAACAGGCTGTGAAAATGCAGTATTCTATAATGTAAAAACAGTTTCCTATAATAAGAATGTATCTAGTAACGATCAAAAAGCATGGTCCAATATAAAATATTCAAAAAACATTCGATTCCAAGGAACTACTTTAGATTCCCTGTCTGCACAAAAAGATATTATGAATAATGTCATGCAGGCACCTGTGTGGGAGAATCCAACTTTCGATGCAGCGAGTTCTTTGGATGGACAATCTGCCCTCTTGACTTGGACTGCCGCTACAGACAATGCGGGAGTAACATATACCGTTGAAACATATATTGGTGAGACACTAGTAGATAGTGAAAGTGGAATTGATACGAATTCCATCAATGTAACTGGTTTATCGAGTGGTGTTACATATTTATTTAAAGTATATGCAAGTGATGAAACGGGAAATAAAACCGAAGGGCCAAAGGCTACATTAACAACAAGTGGTGCCTTAGATACAAACCCAATTGTTGCACCTTCAAGTAATACAGTCAGTACAAGTAATCCACTTTATACAGCAGGACAAATAACTTGGCAGGCAGCGGGCAGAAGTGGAGAGGCAACGAACGGATCAAAGGTAAATAACAATACATTTCGCACTGGAGTTACGGTTACAGATCCAAGAATAAGGGGATACAAAATATATGTAAATGGAAATTTACAAGATACTTACTATAATTATCAATTAAATGGTGGAAAAGAGAACACAGGGACAGGAATAACGAACTATAATCGTGTGACTGGGCTCATGGAAAAATACTCTGTACAAGTAGGAAGGCTGACGCCTGGAATCGATAATACAATAAAAGTAGTAGCATTTACCGATTCCGGTGTTGAATACCCTTACAATGAAGTAGCTATAAAAACCTTAACAAATTATGATTATAAAGCACCTGTATTTGCTGCAGATGCAAAGGTAACGGCTATGGCGGATGAGGCGGGAGACGTTGTCTTAACTTGGGATGCTGCAACGGATGATACAGCGGTAGGGGGATATCGCATTTACGTAGATGGAACTCCTGTGTACCGCAATGCGGGTGATGTCTTTAAACCGATCAACGGTACAAATACGACTGATAAAACAACCTATGTTATAAAAGGTTTAGACTAACAAGGAATCATGTTTTTACAATCCAAGCGGGGATACATGGTGGAAAGCAGCACAAACAATGGGAACTTATGATAAAATGCTGATAACTGGACGGTTACAGGAATTCATACCGTATTGACCGTAATTCCAGAAGAGACAACAACAGCGCCAGGAGAGACAACAACAGCGCCAGGAGAGACAACAACAGCGCCAGGAGAGACAACGACAGCGCCAGAAGAGACAACGACAGTACCAGAAGAGACAACGAGTGAAGAAGAAACATCGGAAACAACTTTGGAATCAGTGGAACCCACTACCGATACTACCGATCGTGAAAGTAATCATTCAACGGAAGCGGTAGAATCTAGTACAGAATCTTCACAGTCATCGGCAAATACAGGTGATAGTCACGCTATTTGGCTGTATGTAATTATTATGGGAGTATCTTTTGGTGTTGGATATTTAGTATTGAAAGTAGCAAAGAAGAGGATTTAGCCAAATCAAATAGATAAAAAAATAGGGTGGGCGGTCATTCATAGACCAACTCACCCTAATATTTTTATTGGTTTCGTTTTATGAATTCTGTATAAGCTAAGAGAAGTGGTGCAATACCCTTCGCTTCATTCTGTACAATTGGCTCCCTCATATAATATTCAAACGTTCCTTCACGTTCTTCTTTATTTCCAAGGCCAGCTACTAGACATATGCCGTCCAATACAAGATTATCTCCTTCGAATAAAAGGTGATTTTTGCATATGCCATGAAATGCCTTCTCTCCATAAAGAAAGTAGCTATCTGGTAAAATTCCTACCCGAGCGCCTTTCATTATAACATAGGCAAATATAGCAGAACCGGATGTTTCTAGATAATTGGGTTTAATACCACCTAAGTTGACGACTTGATACCACATTCCAGTTTGTTCATCTTGATAAGGCAGCATCGCAGTTATTAACTGTTCAAAGATATGTATGAGCTCATTTCGTTCCGCCTCTAAATGCTTGGGGGTTAGTTCAATGGTATCAATAAGAGCCATTGCATACCAGCCAAGGGCACGCAGCCAAAAGCTATCGGATAAACCGGTTACCTTATCGCACCAAAACATTTGCTTTGAATCATCGTAGGCATGGTAATATAGCCCATTTTTTTCATTACGCATAATTTTATAAACGTTACGAAATTGATTTACGATATCTAGGCAATGCTTATTGTTATTATATTCAACTTCATATTGCATATAAAATGGTTGAGCCATATAAAGACCATCTAACCAAATTTGATTTGGGTAAATTTCTTTGTGCCAGAAGTTGCCTGTTGACGTACGGGGCTGATC
>JBKTKK010000101.1:0-7295 GCA_047242405.1 Lachnospiraceae bacterium
ATATGGATCACCTTGTTCTAAGAACTTTTCCCATTTATGGTTAAATAAGGAGATTTCGCCGTTAAATCTAGCCTGCTTCTCCGGTGTATCTTCAAATCCTCTTGATTTTGATTCGTAATGGTATAGTTCCGCATCTACGTCAAATACAATTCGTTTACCGATTGCTTCTACTTTCAAACAGAAATCTATATCATTAAATGCAACAGCAAATTCTTCCGTTAGTCCACCCACTTGATCATATATGGATTTTTTAACCATCATACATGCCCCGGTCACTGCACTAAAATTCTGTGAACAAGTTGCACGTCCCATATAACCTAATTCATCTCTAGAAAGCCCCTGGAAGGCATGACCAGCCACACCACAGACTCCGATTATTACACCAGCATGTTGAATTGTATCATCTTTGTAGTAAAGCTTTGCTCCAACGATACCAACATCCTCACGCATACAATAACCTAACATCGATTCTAGTAAGTTTTCCGCAATTACTTCTGTGTCATTATTTAACAGAAGTAGGTACTCACCCTTCGCATATGTTACACCGAAATTATTAATGGCAGAGTAATTAAAAATGCCATCCCAGTAAACAACCTTTAAATCAGAAAATTCTTTTTGAATTTTATCATAGTATTCAAATGTTTCCTTTTCTTCACTATTATTTTCTACAACAATAACCTCAAAGTTTTTATATGATAGTTTTCCATATAAAGAACGTATGCATTGATCTAAGTCTGTTATGTGATCTTTATTTGGTATAATAATAGAAACAAGAGGTTTTTCTTCCCACTGGTATACGGTATTGTAATAACCAAAATGTACACCCATTTTTACTTTAGCGGGTATTCCAACTCGTTTATAATGGTCCTCGATCGCCAATCGACCAGCTTCATAAGCATACATCTTGCTTTCTGGATTTTCCGCCGTCGAGTTCATATGGCTTCTCCAGTGATATAATATCTTCGGAATGTGCTTAATATTATTTGTATTTTCAATACTTCTTAAAATAAAGTCATAATCTTGTGCGCCATCGTATTCAGAACGGAATCCTCCAAACTTGTCGACAATGTTTTTTCTTACCGCAAAGAAGTGACAGATATAGTTATTGGTTAACAATAAGTCCATATTAAAATCTGGTTTAAAATGTGGGAAAAAATGAAATTTTCCTTTTTGATCCACTTTATCTTCGTCGCTATATAGAACATCGATGGATGGATCTTCATTTATTGCCTTTACAAATTCGAATAATGCATTTGGAGCAATAAAATCATCATGGTCCAATAATGCAATAAAATCACCCTCGGCCAATGCAAGGGCAGCATTTGTATTACCGGCAATTCCAAGATTTTCCTTCAAAGTCGTGTAACAAATACGGGAATCGGATTCTGCTAACTTTTTTAACTGCTCATTTAATTCCTTATTGTCTCCACTACCATTTGCTAAACACAACTGCCAATTAGAATAACTTTGCTTTCTTACCGAATCAACCATCTCTTTTAAAAAACGTTCCGGTGTATTATATACTGGTACAATAATTGAAAATTTAGGGCGAATAGCAAAGGACGTCTTTGCTTGTTTTACTAGCTCATCTTGGGTTGTCGCATGATACTTAAACCATCTCTGATAATTGTTCTCTTCTATACGAAATAACTTCGCAATCGCCTTATCCAAAAACTTTCTCTTACCATTCATACGAATGTACCGATAACTCTTAAATGGCTTACTATCTTCAATCTTTGTACGTAATTTCACTGTACTCGTTTTAATTTCAACAGTCTTTGAGTCAAAAGGCTTCCCTTCCATTAACTCATTGTCATATTCCCGAAATGTCAAATAGCATCTGTCTTGGCCACGATAAGGAATTTCAATAAAAAATCCATACTCGTCTAGTTTGCGATCACCAAACTTTACAAGACCTACATCCGGTCTACGCATCTTTACGACTTTTACGTCCATTTCCTTTTTCGCTTCATCTCTTACAATAGTCTTAGTAAAGTTATCCTTATTACTTGGAATAACCCATCCCTTGACATTGATTATACCGTGTTTCAGATTTAGTTCATCAAATTTATATTCCATAAAGAATTACTCCTATTTACCTGATGTATTTTTTACTTGCTATAGGCATTACAATTTGTAGGCATCACAAACGGTTTTTGCATCTCCAACCATTTTGACCGTGCCCCCGTCAAGCCAGACAACGCGGTTACACATTTCTCGAATTTGATTCAAATCATGGGATACAAATAACACTGTTGTACCTCCACTCATCAGTTCCAACATTCTAGCCCTACTTTTTCTTTGAAAATTTTCGTCACCTACTGCCAATATTTCATCAACAATTAAGATTTCCGGATTTACAACAGTAGCCACAGAAAAAGCCAATCGCATTAGCATCCCAGAAGAATAATTGCGGATGGGCATTTCTATAAACTCACCCAACTCAGAAAATTCCAGAATTTCATCGTATTTTTGTTTTAGAAATTCTTTGGAATAGCCTAAAATAGCGCCATTTAAGAATATATTTTCTCTTCCACTTAAGTCATAATCAAATCCAGATCCTAACTCAAGCATTGGTACGATATTTCCATTTCTCGTAACCCTTCCATTCGTAGGTTTTAGTATACCTGATATAATTTTTAAGGTTGTACTTTTTCCTGCACCATTTCTTCCTACTAAACCAACAACTTCGCCTTTTTTTACATCAAAATTGACATTCTGCAAAGCCCAAAATTCTTTAAATTTCAATTTTCCTTGCAGAAATTGTGTTGCCATCTCTTTTATACTTGTAATTTTATCATTGCTCATACGGAAACGCATGGAAACGTCTTCTACGCGAATCATGATATCTTCTTTTTTATTATTCATTTTGATATCTCCATTAAATATATAATACGAACTTATCCTGGGTTTTCTTAAATACAAATGCACCGATTAAAAACATGCCAAATGAAAATGCAAAGCAAACGACATATTCTATCATTTCTGGAGATCTACCATATAATATAATTTCTCTTACAAAATCCACGTAGTGATAAAGTGGATTAAACACTAATATTTTTGCTACCCAAGTTCCTTCCAACATCTTTATATCGTAAATAATCGGAGTTGCGTACATCCACATCGTTGTAATAACTCCCCATAAGAACTCAACATCATGAAAGAAAACCATAAGACTGGATAACAAAAAGCCCATTCCCATGATAAATAAAATCAAGAAAAATAATGCAACTGGTAATAACAGTATCGCCGGTGTTAAGTAGAGGCCATTAAATAAGCCGTATACAAAGGTAACAAGTAACAATGGTACCATTGATAAGAAAATATTAATACTTGAGGATAACACCTTGCTCACTGGATAAATATATTTCGGAACATAAACTTTTGTTATTAACGACGAATTACTTGTAATTGCACGCATTGCCTGGCTTGTACAATCATTGAAACCATTAAACATGACGATACCACAAAGCAAATAAATCGCATAATGCTCCACCGACATTCCTCTAACACCAAATAACTTTGAAAAAACAACGTATTGAACAAGCATCATTAATAAAGGGTTTAAAAAACTCCAAAACACACCCAAAACAGATCGTTTGTATTTAATTTTAAAATCTCTCATTACTAATTGCTCTAATAAAAATTCGTACTTAGCAATTGTATGGATAAAATTAAGACCAAGTGTTTCTTTCCCCGCTTTTTCACACCTTTGCAAGTGCAACCCGTAAAGTACAATCAATGCAAATACTCCGGCAAACACTAAAATATAGTATGGACCTATTAAGGAATTCTGAATCTGTTCATGCGCAATCAGAGAGAATAACACCATACTTACTATATAGCCAATGTCTACAATTGCACATAACTTCTTCAGATTATATCTTTTTTCATTCATTCAATTATCCTACCTGTATCTTAACTTATTGAAAGGGGCGAAATGCCCCTGATGATAGTTCCTTAAAACTTAAATGTATCTTTTAATCCTAACCATTTTTGATCCTTTTCAGAAAGAATTATTTGCATTCCTTCTTCGATTGGCCATTCGATACCAATTTCTGGATCGTCCCATTTCACGCCACCCTCATCACCAGGATGGTAAAAGTCCGTACACTTATAGGCAAACTCTGCTTCATCCGAAAGTACTAAAAAGCCATGTGCGAAACCTTCTGGAATATAAAATTGTTTCTTATTTTCTGCTGATAATACAACGCCAAACCATTTACCATAGGTTTCCGAATCTGCACGTAAATCAACGGCAACATCAAAAACAGCGCCTCGAACTGCTCGAACTAATTTGCCCTGTGGAAACTCTTTTTGGAAATGTAATCCACGAAGGACTCCCTTTGTAGACATGGACTGGTTGTCCTGTACGAAAATCATATTTAATCCGGCTTCTCGGAAATCATTTTGGTTATAAGTTTCCATAAAATAGCCTCTTTCATCTTGAAAAACGGTTGGTTCTATTACGCATAATCCTTCAATATCACATCTTGTCACTTTAATTTTTCCCATTTTAAGCACTCCTAAATCTTTCATCAAAATTTTCCCTAAGATACATGCCATACATCATTTGTAATACCTGTTAATCCATCTAACTATTATATCATATTTGCCTACAATGGCAAGCGCTTCTTTCCTTTGGCTATTATTAGCTCCAGTACCTTTTGTTCATACTAAGGGCTACAACAAGCCGCTTCGGTAAGCGTTCATACATTTTACCGAATCGGTATCCAAGAAATTTACAGCCACTGACATAAACCAATTTTGGTATTAAATACCCATGTTTCGTACTCCATAAATAATGTGCCGTTTGCTTAACTAACTTGATTCCTTCGCTTTCTGACTTCACTCCCTCAAACGCTTCTGGATTCTGCTTTTGAGATACTGCTAAGTCAAAGTTACGATGAAACTGTTGAATTCCCGTTAAATTATGGGAATGAATTACTCTTGCATCTGCCACATAAGCCACAGAATAACCTGCTCGAATTAATTTTGCAGTAAAAATCATATCTTCATTAAATATCGTTTTTGTTGGGAATCCACCTAAGGCATCATAAACTTCACGCCGATAGGCGGCACAAACATTTGAACAAAAAAACGTTTTTATCCCCATCTGTTCCATATCTGCTTTTGACTTAATAAAGCTTTGATCTGGGTAATTAAAGCTTCTCGTATAACGTTCGATAATCGAACAATCAAAAGCAGGTAACTGTCTTCCATATGCTGCTGCAACGTTTTTATTTTCAAAAGCTTTAACTATATTTTCTATTAATTTATCATTCTCTGGCACAGCATCATCTGTTAAGAATAGAATCAAATCGCTGTCAGATTTAAGTACTGCTGCATTTCGAGTTCCACCATGATCGAACTCTTCCGCTTTAATGTGGATCAGCTCCATTTGTGAGAGGTGTAAAAACTTGTTTTCCTCGTAATATTTTTTCTCTGTATTAATTATAATAATTTTATCTGCTGGATAAGATTGTGTCTGTAAACGCTCTAGAAGACGTTTATACTTTTCTCCTGGCTTATAAGTAGGAATAATTACATCTACAGTTAAGCGCTTTGTTTCTTCCATTTCCGCCTCCAAATAATATCGTGTTTTCCCACATATATATATATCATTCCCGTAATTACCAACCAAAACCATGTAGTTGCATTACTAAACCAAGTTGAGAAGAAAGATAAGATAATATACATCGCTATTTGACCATAGAATAAATATTTTATTGGATTTTTTTGCCCTCTTACAAATCGTGTCAACTTACAACATACTGCGCCCAAAATCAACCCAAATAGAACTACCCCAAATAAGCCAAAATCATAATACGCATCATAAAGTATTGTGAGCGTATTTAATTCTGGTTTTGTTAAATAAATCGGGAATGAAATCAATTGCGGGAATATAAACTTCAACCCAGTTAAAGCAAAAATCGGAAATAAACTTCTAAGTCCCCATGTATAACTTTGCATTTGGGTAACTAAGCAGTTAAAATTGGCATAGTTATTTGCAATATACATGTATGGGTACTGTATAAACATCGGAATATTCGAATTTTTCATTTCAAATATATCATTTAAATAACCTGGCATGTAATTACGACTAAGAACCATACAAGTTATTATAATTGTTGCTGTTACTATAATGGCCAATGAGCCGATTATAAATCGTTTCCAATGGATTTCCTTAATCATTAATGCATATACGGTTGCAGGTAACAATAATGTCAGAACGAATTGGAATTTCGAAATACACATAATGGCAATTGAAATAGCAACTATATTTAAAATAACTAATGTTATCGCATTTTTTTTCGAAACGTTCTTCGATAACATCACATAAATTAAAGTTAATGGGTGCGTTAACATACAGGAAAATGTAAAATAATGCACGCCACTAATATGAAAATTATTATAGGCATGTGGTTCTTTTGCAAATAGCGGAATATAGCCCAAAATCAATGCCTCTAGTAAAAAACAAAAGGTAGAAACGATGACAACCGTCCAGATTGTATAATATAGACGGCGAAGTGTACCCGGATCACATCGATCATTTACCTCTTCCGCTTTTAAATCAATTTTCTGTATTTCCCATTTCTTCAATAGCAATTCATAACCGAGTAAAAAACTAAAATAAAATAATGCAAAAGCAAACCAAGTTATTAGGCTCCACTCTGTTTGTAACTTACTTAAACTAAAAGCTGCTACCCCCTCTCCGCCAATCCAAAACAAGGATAATAGCGCGCGGAAATCAACGATACATTTTGACTTTAAATAATAATGAATATACATGCCAATTGCCCCTATTAACAGCAAAAGACCGGAAGCAAAATGCTGTCCGGTTTTGCCAAATGCAATCGACACCGTATACATAATAATAAAAAGAAATACCATACTATTCTCTCTTATTTTCACGGATAAGGTCTCTTGCATCTACTTATTCTCCTAGTCCGCTTTCAACAGCCTTAATCATCGCTGTCAAAGCTTCTTCTTCATCTGTCCCCTCACAGAAGAATTCAATTTCATCTCCACTTTTTACACAAGCCCCTAGTACACTTAAAACACTTTTTGCATTGGCGGTAGTATTTTTAAATGCAAATGTTATTGACGATTTAAACTGCATAGCCTCACGGCATAATATACCAGCCGGTCTAAGATGCAATCCCGTCGGATTCTTAATTTTTACTTTTTTACTAACCATTGCAATTCCTCCATATTGTTCGTATTATTGTCTATTTATTGTAGAATCTGCTCTATTGGCCAGCTGTGCTGCTCTCTGTAGCAGAGGTTCCATC
>JBKTKK010000102.1:0-7270 GCA_047242405.1 Lachnospiraceae bacterium
AAGGTCAGAGACGTGACAACAATGGTCAGGGAGGCTACCAAGGTCAGAGACGTGATAACAATGGCCAGGGAGGCTATCAAGGTCAAAGACATGACAACAATTCCAGAGGAATAGCGGGTCTAGAGACTTTAGCACCAACATTAAGCAAAAATGAAGCTACTAGAGGGGGGAAACCTCTAAACAAAAAAGAACGTGAAAACCGTGAAAAGAGTAAAATTTATGCAGAAAAGCCTGGAAAAAAACAGGAAAATATAAAGAGTATCGATAAGTTAAAAACAGTCAAAAAGGTAGAGCCGACGCCGGTTAAAGAAGATGTAATCAAGACGATAACTCTTCCAGATGTATTAACGATTAAAGAATTGGCAGACAAAATGAAATTGCAAGCTTCTGCTTTAGTAAAGAAACTTTTCTTACAAGGAAAAATGGTTACAATTAATTCTGAAATCGATTTTGATACTGCAGAAGAAATTGCGCTTGACTTCAATTTTATCTGTGAAAAGGAAGTTAAGATTGATGTCATTGAAGAATTACTTCGTGATATCGAAGATGCCGAAGAAGATTTAGTATCCAGGCCACCAGTTGTATGTGTTATGGGTCACGTTGACCATGGTAAAACATCTTTATTAGATGCAATCCGTTCTACCAACGTAACAGAAAGAGAAGCGGGTGGTATTACTCAGCACATTGGTGCTTATGTAGTAAAGTGCAATAATCAGGATATTACATTCTTAGATACACCAGGTCATGAAGCCTTTACTGCAATGCGTATGCGTGGTGCAAAATCAACGGATATTGCGATTCTTGTTGTCGCTGCTGATGATGGCGTTATGCCACAGACTGTGGAAGCAATCAATCATGCAAAAGCAGCAGGTGTTGAAATTATTGTAGCAATTAATAAAATTGACAAACCTAGTGCTAATATCGATCGTGTAAAACAAGAAATGGCAGAACACGAATTAGTGCCAGAAGATTGGGGTGGAAATACAATCTTTGTACCAGTATCTGCACGTACAAGGGAAGGTATTGATAACCTATTAGAAATGATTACTCTTGTAGCTGAAATTAAAGAATTAAAAGCAAATCCAAATCGAAATGCAAGAGGTCTTGTGATTGAAGCCGAATTAGATAAGGGAAGAGGACCAGTTGCTACTGTACTTGTACAAAAAGGTACATTACATGTTGGTGATACAATTGCTGCTGGATCTTACTATGGAAAAGTTCGTGCCATGATCGATGATAAGGGCAGAAGAGTAAAAGAAGCAGGTCCAAGTAGACCAGTTGAAATCTTAGGTTTAAATGGTGTTCCAAATGCTGGAGAAATTTTTGTCTGCACTTCAAGCGAAAAAGAAGCAAGAAACTTTGCTGAAACATTTATTTCTGAAGGAAGAGAAAAATTATTAGAGGATACAAAGGCGAAACTTACTTTAGATGGGTTATTCTCCCAGATTCAGTCTGGTAATATTAAGGAATTGGGTATTATTATTAAAGCGGATGTACAGGGTTCTGTGGAAGCGGTAAAACAATCCTTAGTAAAATTATCCAATGAAGAAGTTGTCGTTAAAGTAATTCACGGCGGCGTTGGTGCAATTAATGAATCCGACGTAATACTAGCATCTGCATCAAATGCAATTATTATCGGATTTAACGTTCGTCCAGATGCTACTGCTAAGTCTGTGGCAGATCGCGAAAAAGTTGATTTAAGGCTATATAGAGTAATCTATCAAGCAATTGAAGATGTAGAAGCAGCTATGAAGGGCATGCTTGATCCTGTATTTGAAGAAAAAGTTATTGGGCGTGCTGTTGTTCGTCAAACATTTAAAGCATCAGGAGTTGGTACAATTGCTGGTTCCTACGTAACCGATGGTGTTATTCAACGTGGTTGCAGCATTCGTATTACAAGAGATGGATCCGTAATCTTCGATGGACCTTTAGCATCTTTAAAGAGATTTAATGATGATGTAAAAGAAGTAAAAGAAAATTATGAATGTGGTCTTGTATTCGAAAAATTCAATGATGTCAAGGAAGATGACCAACTTGAAGCCTATAAAATGGTAGAAGTCCCAAGATAGTTTGATCGATTAGGTCAACTTGCGGGGAATGGAGGCAAAATGAGAAAGAATAGCATAAAAAATACAAAAATAAATGGTGAGGTTCAAAGAGAATTAAGTAATATTATACGTAATGACATCAAAGATCCAAGAATCCACCCAATGACTACTGTCGTAGCAGTTGAAGTTACTCCGGACCTGAAATACTGTAAAGCATTTATCAGTGTTCTTGGAGATGAAGAGGCGCAGAAAAATACGATAACAGGTCTAAAAAATGCAACTCCGTTTATCCGCAGACAGCTGGCACAGACAGTCAATCTTAGAAATACACCGGAGATCAAGTTTATTCTTGATCAGTCTATTGAATATGGTGTTAATATGACGAGACTAATTGACGATGTAACAAAAGATTTGAGGGATGTAGAAGATGAAGTTGAATGATATTCTAAAAGATTCAGTAACAGTTGCCATAATTGGGCATGTACGCCCAGATGGTGACTGTGTGTCATCTTGCATGGCCCTTTACAATTATCTTATTGAAAATTGTAAAGAAATCAAACCTGATGTTTACTTAGAAGATTTTATAGAACCGCTTTCCTTTATGAAGAATACGAAGATGATTAAAAGTAACGCAGAGAAAGCAGTTACTTACGATGTATGTATTGCCCTAGATGCTGCTGATCAAGATCGATTAGGTGCTGGGGCAGAGTATTTTGCATCGGCGAAAAAAACGATTTGCATTGATCATCACATTAGTAACCGTGGATTTGCAGATATTAATTATATCAAGCCAGCTGTTAGTTCTACAAGTGAAGTTTTATATTCACTGTTAGATGCGGATAAAATCTCAAATTCAGTTGCGGAGTGTCTCTATACCGGGATGGTACATGATACAGGCGTATTTAAGTTCAGTAATGTTACTGGTGATACATTAAGAATTGCCGGAAGCTTAATTGATAAAGGAATCGATTTTTCTACAATTATTGATCAAACCTATTATGAAAAATCTTATCATCAAAATCAAATTCTAGGTCGTGCTTTATTAGAAAGTATTCGATTTTTAGATGGTAAATGCATTGTTTCAGTTGTTAAAACCCAGATGATGGAGTTTTATGGCGTAGAGCCAAAGGATTTAGACGGAATCGTTGAAAACCTTCGTAATACCCAGGGGATTGAATGTGCGATTTTCTTATATGAGACAGGCGTACAACAATTTAAAGTTAGTTTGCGCTCTAAGTCAATCGTAGATGTAAGTAAGATTGCTAGCTTTTACGGCGGTGGTGGTCATATACGGGCAGCTGGATGCACGATGGTAGGAACGGTTTATGATGTTATCAATAATTTATCAAAAAAAATTGAACAACAATTAATGTCCCATGGAGAATAAATTATGGATGGCATAATAAATATTTATAAAGAACGTGGCTTCACGTCCCATGATGTAGTAGCGAAGCTTAGAGGAATATTAAAGCAGAAAAAAATCGGACATACAGGAACACTCGATCCAGATGCGGAGGGTGTTCTTCCTGTATGTTTAGGTAATGCGACGAAAATGTGTGACTTGCTAACAGAAAAAGAAAAAACTTATGAAGCCGTTTTACTCCTCGGATTGGAGACAGATACTCAGGATATTTCTGGTACGGTATTGAATGAACAAGAAGTTTCTGTAACGGAAGTGGATGTCATTGATTGTATTCAAAGTTTTATCGGTCCATATGACCAAATCCCCCCTATGTACTCTGCTTTAAAAGTAAATGGCAAAAAGCTATATGAGCTTGCAAGAGAGGGGAAGGTGATTGAACGTACCCCTAGAAAGGTAGAAATACGATCCATTGATATTATAGAAGTAAACTTACCAAGAGTGCGTTTTTCTGTTCAATGCTCAAAAGGAACTTATATTCGTACCTTGTGCCATGACATAGGAGTGAAATTAGGTTGTTACGGTTGCATGGAATCGTTGGTTCGAACGAAATCGGGTAACTTTACCATCGAAGAAGCAATAAAGTTAAGTGAAGTAGAAGATAAATGGAAAAATGCAACTTTAATGGAACATATCAGCCAGGTGCCCGACTTATTCCCAACATATCCAAAGGTTTTTGTGAAACAAGAGTTTGATAAGCTGGCATTGAATGGAAATCCCTTATATGAAAATCAGTTGAAACAGGGCAATCCCTTGGTTGATCGCGCAAAACCTGTTCTAGTTTATAATAGTAATCAAACTTTTATTGGCATATATCAGTGGAAGCAAGACAAAAATCAATTTTTTCCGGTTAAAATGTTTTTATAGAGTTACTTTATTTAGCGGGATGATAAAGGGGAACAGACATGAATTTAATTTTTAATACTACTGATTTCCATCTCAAGAATAAGACGGCAGTTACACTGGGGAAATTTGACGGGCTTCATCGTGGTCATCAGAAGCTTTTCCAAAAAGTACTAGAAGCAAAAAGGGAGGGGTTTGAGACTGCCGTGTTTACCTTCTCCTCCTTTCCTACGTCTATTTTATCTGGAGTAAAACATCAGACACTCACTTCGAATGAAGAAAGAACGCGTTATCTTTCTCAAATAGGCTTGGATTATTTAATTGAATATCCCTTCGATCAAACCTTGATTCATATGTCTCCAGAGGAATTTATTAAGGAAATATTGATTAAAAAATTAAATGCTGGGTATATTATAGTAGGAAAAGATTATCATTTTGGGTATAAAAGGGAAGGGGATTACAACCTACTCGCTCAATTAGCTACGAAATATAACTATCGTTTACTTGTAATGGAAAAAGAAAAAGATCATGAACGCGAAATTAGTAGCACCTATATTCGGGAAGAACTAATGAAAGGTAATATAGAAAAAGTAAATGAGTTACTTGGGTATCCATATACTTTTTCAGGTGTAGTGGAACATGGAAGAGCTTTGGCTAGGAACTTAGGATTTCCTACCATGAATCTTAAACCGAATCCTGAAAAATTAGTGCCTCCTCCAGGTGTTTACTGTGTAAAAGCAGTCGTTGATGGATGCGTTTATAATGGTATAGCAAACTTAGGATACAAACCTACAATAACAGACCAACAAATTTTATTGCTGGAGACCCATTTGTTTTCTTTTGGAGAATCTACTTACGGGAAGACAATTGATGTCATGTTATATCGGTATATAAGACCAGAGATAAAATTTGCGTCAATCGAGCAACTAAAGGCGCAAATGGAACATGACGTAAAAACAGGGAAAGAGTTTTTTGCGAAGTTATCATAGGAGTGTATATGAAAGATCGTACGTATATAAGGATCGTAACTGGGACCACCATTGCATATATGGTTTGTCTTAGTGCCTTTACCTTTCATGAAACCCATCAAAAGGAAAAAGATACGTCAAACTTATCTCAAACCGAAAACCAAATCGTTGAAACAACCGATCATTATGCTGCAATCGAAGGCAGGGAAGCGCAGTTATCAATGAATGTAGATGATACGAATGATACGCTTATAAAAGTCATAGAAAGTACAGAACCTGCTGTAGATGCGGCTATGATTCCGGAAGATCCGAGAGCTTCTGTTTTAAAACATTATACAAATCTAGGTGTCGTAGCAGGTCTAACGACCTATCTTAATGTCTTTGAGGAACCAAATTCTAATTCTCCAAGTATTGGAAAAGTTTTAAATTATACTGGTGTTGATGTAATAAAAGATTGTAATAATGGTTGGTTAGAAATACAATCAAAAGACATAAGAGGCTATATTGACAAAACTTACGTTCGAACTGGTGAAGAAGCAGAAACTTTGGCCATTGCCCATGCAAAGCAATTAGTTGAGGTGGACGCAAATGTGTTAAATGTACGAGAAGGTCCGTCACTCGATACACCTGTATTAACTAAGCTAAATGTCAATGAGCGCTATGAGTATTTGGGAGAAGAAGGAGATTGGATAAAAATACATGTGCTCCAAGGGTTAGAAGGCTATGTAAATGCAGCCTTTGTAAAAGTAGATTATTTTCTTGAAGATGCAATTATGTTTTCTGAAGATGGAAGTATTTCCAATTTACGGAGAAATATTATTAATTCGGCCTGGGAGTATTATGGTGGTAAATATGTTTGGGGTGGAACTGAGCTAGGGGGCGGTGTTGATTGCTCCGGCTTTATGTTACGAATCTTTGAAAAATACGGTATTAATCTTCATAGAGTATCAAAAGAGCAAGCGAGTGATGGGGAAGAAGTAACCTTTGAGGAAATGAGGCCAGGAGATCTGGTTTTTTATAATACAAGGGGAGATTTTGTAAGCCATGTCGCTTTATATATAGGCAGTGGTAAAATTATACATGCTGCATCAGAAGAAAAAGGTATATGTGTGAATGAGTGGGATTATATACCACCTACGCATATTCGCAACGTTATCGGTGATTAATTCCCAAAAAAAAGGATACAACAATTCGTAGAAGCAATTGTTGTATCCTTTTTTTTGTGTAAATACTTTGAATATCAAAACAACTTGACAATTTATTTGGGTTATAGTATACTTTGAAAGTCAAATATTTTGAAATACAAAGTAAATGCATTTGCATGAAATGTTTGACAATAAACAACAAGATGATAAGGAAACGCATATGACAATAAAAATTATTGGAACTGGTCGCTATACACCGGAACGTATCATTTCGAATGATGATTTATCAGAAATTGTAGATACGAGTGATGAATGGATTAAAAGCCGCACGGGTATTAGGGAACGCAGAATTGCTGTTACGGAAAGTACGGTTTCAATGGCTGTTTCTGCCGCAAAAAATGCAATTGCAGATGCCAGAATTGATGAGAAAGAGTTAGATTTAATTATAGTAGCAACATCGACACCGGATGAAATATTTCCAAATACCGCCTGTAGAGTACAAAGCCATTTGGAAAATATACATGCGATGTGTTTTGATTTAAATGCAGCCTGCTCGGGGTTTCTGTATGCACTGGCAACCGCCCATGCTTACATACAAGCTGGCATGATTCAAACTGCTTTACTAATAGGAAGTGAGTGTATTTCTAAAATAATTGATTGGAAAGATCGTTCTACCTGTGTTTTGTTTGGTGATGGTGCTGGAGCGGTTGTAGTTACCGCATCTGAAGAAGGGATGTTCCATTGTATCTGTAATCCAGATGGTACGAAGGCGGATGTCATAACGTGTGACGCCGGTCGTTTTGAAAATTTCATTACGAAGAAAGAATGGAATCCATACATGTATAT
>JBKTKK010000103.1:0-7197 GCA_047242405.1 Lachnospiraceae bacterium
GCCTGGAGAAGCAGGCACCATTATGCATAATCCGAAAAATATGGGAGATGTAGAATTGGCTACTGTATCCTTTGGGCAGTCGTTTCAGGTAACACCGTTGCGTCTTCTAACGACCATTAGTGCATTGATTAATGGTGGAACTTCGGTTACGCCTCATTTTGGCGTTGCAGTACGAAATGCAGATGGAACAGAAGTAAAAAAATTAGAGTATTCATCTGGAGAACGGATTGTTTCAGAAGAGACAAGTGAGACGATGCGCTACATATTGGAACAGGTTGTAAAAGAAGGTGGAGGAAAAAAGGCATACATAGAAGGATTTCGAATTGGTGGAAAAACTGCCACAAGTGAAAAACTGCCGCGTGGTACCGGGAAATACATAAGCGCGTTTATGGGATTTGCGCCTGCAGATGATCCACAGGTTATTGCAATTATGACGATTGATGAGCCGGTTGGTATTTATTATGGCGGTACCATTGCAGCACCTGTTATGGCGGAAATTTTTGATAATATTCTACCCTATTTAGGAATTGAAAATACAGCGGTTTCAGTGGAAAATACAACCGAATAAAGAAGTTTAATGCATTTATAAAAACTATATATAAAAAGTATATAATAAAGTAATGATATTTAGAGAAAATAAAAAAGTTACGCATGTACAGGACTCATGCAAAGACCTGGCAGCGCCATGGAGGAAAAGATGAGTAGAGATGTAATTATAGCAGTACTAATATCTTTTGCAATTAGTGCATTACTATGTCCAATTATAATTCCATTTTTAAGACGTTTGAAATTTGGACAGCAGGTAAGGCAAGAAGGGCCAAAAGAGCATCTAAAAAAATCTGGAACACCTACAATGGGTGGGATTATGTTTTTAGGTGGAATTATTTTAACGAGTTTGCTATATATTAAAAAGTATCCGCTAATAACGCCCGTATTATTTGTAACGGTGGGCTTTGGTACCATTGGATTCTTAGATGATTATATTAAAATATTAAAAAAACAATCGGAAGGATTGAAACCATATCAAAAAATTATTGGTCAGCTAATAATATCAGGAATCTTTTGTTATTATTGTATAAATAACCCAGGAATTGGAACGGAGGTCATTCTTCCATTTACTGGTGGTAAAACATGGGATATGGGATGGTTGTTTATCCCATTTTGTATAATTGCAGTAATTGCAACGGACAATGGCGTTAACTTTAGCGATGGACTTGATGGACTTTGTTCGAGTGTAACGGTAATGATTGCGACATTCTTTACTGTCGTCGCATTAGGAACTGGAAATAAGGTTGCGCCTATTGGTGCAGCTGTAGTTGGAAGTTTAATGGGATTTTTACTTTTTAATGTTTATCCAGCTCGTATTTTTATGGGCGATACCGGTTCTTTGGCATTAGGTGGATTTGTAGCATCCACTGCCTTTGTCTTAAGATTGCCAATATTTATTTTAATAATTGGATTTATATACGTAATTGAAGTTTTGTCCGTTGTGATTCAAGTTACGTATTTTAAGATGACAGGGGGAAAGCGTATTTTTAAAATGGCGCCAATCCACCATCATTTTGAACTTTGTGGCTGGTCAGAAACAAGAGTAGTAGCGGTATTTTCTATAGTAACGCCTTGCGTGGTTATTTAGCATTATAGTGAATAGGGCGTTAAGGAGGATCAGAATGGAAAAATCAGTTTTAGTTGCTGGCTGCGGAAAAAGCGGTATCGGTGCTACAAAATTATTATGTAAAAAAAATGAGGCAGTTATTCTTTATGATGGCAATGTGTCATTAAATGTAAATAAAATAGGGGAGCAATTAGAAGGGATTACCGGATATAAAATTATTCTTGGAGAATTAACAGAAGAAATTATTCGCCAGGTAAAGTATTGTGTCATAAGTCCGGGCATTCCCATGGATGTGCCCTTTGTAATACAGTTACAAAATGCAGGTATCCCAATATGGAGCGAGATTGAATTGGCTTACCACTATGGAAAAGGAAAAATCGTTGCCATTACTGGAACCAATGGGAAAACGACAACGACTTCTTTGGTGGGTGAAATCATGCAAAATTGGCTAGGGAAATCAAGGGCATTTGTCGTTGGAAACATAGGCATACCCTATACAGAACAGGTGTTAGATACGTCAGAAGACTCTGTTACAGTTGCTGAAATTAGTAGCTTTCAATTAGAAACTGCTATTTCATTTCATCCCAACGTATCGGCAATATTGAATATAACGCCAGATCATTTGAATCGTCATAAAACGATGGAATGTTATATAGGAGTGAAAGAATCCATAACAAAAAATCAAACAGAAGAAGACTTTTGTGTCTTAAATTATGATGATGAGGTACTTAGAACCTTTGGAGAATCCCTAAGGCCAAAAGTAGTTTATTTTAGCAGTACAAAACAATTATCAGAAGGTTTATGTATGGATGGGAACAAGATTGTGTTCCGTCACAATGGGGAAACAATTACCATTGGGGAAGTAAATGAGTTTCATTTAGTTGGTCAATGCAATTATGAAAATATTATGGCGGCCTTCGGCATAGCCTATTGCATGGGAGTTCCAAGCCAAATTATTATCGATACAATAAAAGCGTTTCGTGCGGTAGAACATCGAATTGAATTCGTTGCAGTAAAAAAAGGGGTAACATATTATAATGATTCAAAAGGCACCAATGTGGATGCCGCCATTCAAGGAGTAAAGGCGATGACTTCCTCTACCATTCTCATTGGTGGTGGGACGACAAGGGAGCTGAATTTGATCCTTGGATGGAATCCTTTCAAGGAAAAATCAAAAAACTGATATTGCTTGGTCAAACAGCTGGAAAAATCGCAGAATGTGCACGGAAACACAATTTTACCGAAATTGCCATTGTCGATAATTTAGAAGAGGCAGTAAAATTAGCTTCTACGAGTGCAAAGGAAGGGGATGCAGTATTATTATCTCCAGCTTGCGCAAGTTGGGGGATGTTTCCAAATTATGAAGTACGTGGTGTGATGTTTAAAGAATATGTTTACGCACTTCAAGATTAGTCCTTTAAAATTTACGATAAATAGAAATATGACAGAACAGAAAGGAGCAGGCTATGGCAGTTTCGGCAAATAGACAGCAGTTAAAAAGAGCCGGTACACATAAGAGGAAGAAAAACCAGAACTTTTATGATTACAGCCTGATCATCATTGTGGTGTTGCTGTCAATGTTCGGACTGGTAATGCTATATAGCTCAACTGCATATGTAGATGCCATTGCCCATGCGGGAAATTCCTTTTATACCGTCCAAAAGCAGGCTGTATTTACGGTTATTGCATTTATCGCAATGTTTTTCGTCTCCAATATAGACTATCATATTTGGGGAAAATTAGTGAAGTTTGCCTACCCCCTTTCTGTAATATTGGGAATTACCGTATTATTCTTCGGAAAAGAAGTAAATGGTCAACGGCGTTGGTTTGCCATTGGTCCTATTTCACTTCAACCAGCTGAATTTGCGAAATTAACAATTATTATTACGATAGCAACATTGGTGAATTTCCTTTATCCCTTTTTAAAGAAATATCGTATCCTTGTTCTATTAGCATTTGTTACGCTACCAATTTTTTTGCCGGTTGTATCTGCAAATTTAAGTTCAGGGATTATAATTTTTGGAATCGCAATATCGATGGCCTATGTGGCGAGTAAAAGGAAATGGATTTTTCCTTTTTGTATTGCAGGTGGCATTGGTGCCATCGTAATGGCCTTCAAAAGTGGCTTGCTGGAAAAAGTTTTAGATTCTTATCAAATGGATCGTATCTATGCCTGGTTTGACCCAGTGGCATATTCATCAACCAACGGTTTTCAAACGGTGCAGGGCTTGTATGCCATAGGTGCCGGTGGGATTTTTGGCAGAGGCTTAGGAGAAAGTGTTCAAAAAATGGGATACCTGCCAGAAGCGCAAAATGATATGATTTTCTCAATCATTTGTGAAGAACTTGGTTTATTTGGGGCTTCTTTACTTATCCTCCTTTTCGTTCTATTGATTTGGAGATTTATGATTATTGCAAATAATGCGCCAGACTTTTTAGGAATGATGATGGTAGTCGGTGTACTTGCACATATTGCCATTCAAGTTTTGTTAAATATAGCAGTTGTAACCAATACGATACCAAATACCGGCGTAACACTCCCATTTATCAGCTATGGAGGCTCTTCTGTGTTATTCCTAATGATAGAAATTGGATTAGTGCTCAATGTATCAAGTAGAATAAAAGTGGAAAACTAACTAAAAAGAAAGGCAACATATCTCAGTTGATTACATACGATAATATATGATGAATCTAAGGAGGGATAGTGTTGTCTTTTTTGGAAATTAATGGCGGTATGCCAATGCGGGGACAGATACGTGTACAGGGGTCCAAAAATGCGGTGCTTCCTATGATGGCAGCCGCTATATTGAATCATGGCATCACCGTGATAGACAATGTACCGTTTATATTAGATGTATGCTATATGATACACATTTTAGAGGCACTAGGTTGCAAGGTTGATTTATATAAAGAAACGTTAATGATTGATGCAACTACAGTAGACAAAACAGAAATCCCTTTTGAATGGGTTGGGAAAATGCGTTCTTCCATTATGTTGTTAGGACCTTTGTTGGCAAGGTGTAAAGAGGCTGTAACTTATCAACCGGGTGGTTGTTCCATTGGAAAAAGGCCCATTGATATGCACATTGATGCGATGAAACAATTAGGGGCTCATATTGAAGAAGAGGATGGGAAAATTTACGCTAGTTGTATTAAATTAACAGGCTGTAATATCGACCTCCCATTTCCATCCGTTGGTGCTACCGAAAATGTAATAATGGCTTCCATTTGTGCCGAGGGTACCACGGTATTAACCAATGCAGCTAGGGAGCCAGAAATTGTCGAACTATGTATTATGCTTTGTCGTATGGGAGCTAATATTCTAGGTGTGGGCAGTGACAAGCTAACGATACAAGGTGTAAAGAAATTGCACAATATAGAGGTGCGCAATAGTGGAGACCGAATTGTGGCCGCAACCTATTTGGCAGCTGTTGCAGCGGCTGGAGGTGAAATAATTGTAGAGGATGTTGAGACGCGCTATATGTTAAGTACGTTAGAGGCATTCGAGGCAGCAGGTTGTAAAATAGATCGATATGATAGACAGGTTCATTTAATAAGGCAGAGACCTTTAAAAGCAATTTCACTGTTACAGACGGCGCCTTATCCAGGTTTTCCTACGGATGTGCAATCTCAAATAATGGCAACCTTAACTCAGGCTATAGGAGTGTCAGTAATTGAAGAAACAATTTTCGAAGGCAGATTTAACACAGTTTATGAATTGCAAAAAATGGGTGCAGATATAACAATCGATGGAAGGAAAGCCTATATTCGTGGCAAATCAAAATTGTATGGAGCAACAGTAAAGGCGCAAGATTTAAGAGGCGGAGCAGCCTTGGTCGTAGCAGCCCTTGCCGCAGATGGAGCAACCATAGTGGAAGACTGCCACCATATATTCCGGGGGTATGCTGGGTTGGCAGAAAATTTAATTGGACTTGGAGCAAATGTTACTGCATATAATATAGATGAGGCTTCAGAAGTCGTGTTATAATGGAGGTTGCATGAAAAAACCAAAACGAAAGAAAAAAGGAATCCTTTGGCTGCTAGCGGCAGTTATTTTAATCGCCGCTAGCGGCTTTGCCATATGGAATATTGAAATAACGGATATAACGGTTGTTGGAAACTCATTTTATTCGGAAGATGACATTAAGTCCATGCTTTTTAATGAGGTTACAGACCGTAAGACTGTGTTCTGTTTTATTAAGGACATGCTACATAAACAAAAAGATGTTCCTTTTATTCAATCATATGAAATTGATTTTATTAACTTAAATACCGTGGAGGTTGTTGTCTACGAAAAGGGAATTGTAGGTTGTTTTAATTATATGGACAATTACCTCTATTTTGATAAAGATGGAATCATTGTAGATAGCGCAGCGGATCACTATGAAGGCATACCGATAATTGAAGGGATTTACTTTGATGAAGTCGTTATGTACCATCCTATTTCTGTTGAAAATAGCACCATCTTTGAGGATATTTTAAATTTAACGCAGTTATTAAAAAAATATGAACTTCCAATTGATAAAATCCGTTACGATTTAAACTACAATGTCACCTTGACCATG
Organism: Lachnospiraceae bacterium; assembly: GCA_047242405.1. Lineage (GTDB taxonomy): Bacteria > Bacillota > Clostridia > Lachnospirales > Lachnospiraceae > Fimimorpha. Next base: position 6,181 of record JBKTKK010000103.1, read on the forward strand.
GACAAGGTTCGAATCATATTAGGTCGTTATGAATCCATGGAAGGGAAAATTGTAGAATTATATTCAATGAAAGATCAGTTAACAGGAAGGAGTGGGACACTTTATTTGGATCAATTTGATGAGAGTAAAAAAGATACGGTCTATCGCTTCCAGTTAGATGAATAAACATAAGAAAAATAACGAAAAAACCAAATTAGTAGTTGATTATTTCAAGAAAAGATAATATAGTATTAGTTAGAGCAAATTTGAGTAAATAGTTATAAAGGAGGAGTTCCCTTGTACGAAATTAAAATAAATGAAACAGACAGTGCAGCCAGAATTATCGTCATTGGTGTCGGTGGAGCTGGTAATAATGCAGTGAATCGAATGGTAGAAGAAAATATCGTCGGAGTGGATTTTATCGGCATTAATACAGATAGACAAGCATTACAACTTTGTAAAGCACCAACTGCACTTCAGATTGGAGAAAAGCTTACAAAGGGACTTGGAGCAGGAGCAAAACCGGAAATTGGTGAAAAGGCTGCAGAAGAAAATGCGGAAGATTTAGCTGAGGCAATACAAGGAGCTGATATGGTATTCGTTACCTGCGGTATGGGGGGCGGAACTGGAACAGGAGCTGCGCCGGTTGTTGCAAAAATCGCAAAGGAAATGGGCATCTTAACAGTAGGTGTTGTTACTAAGCCGTTTATGTTTGAGGGTAGAACACGTTCTGTAAATGCGCAAAATGGAATCGAAAAATTAAAAGAAGTAGTAGATACGTTAATTGTCATTCCAAATGATAAATTATTAGAATTAGTAGACCGTAGGACAAGTATGCCAGAAGCATTGCGAAAAGCAGATGAAGTATTACAGCAAGCAGTACAAGGTATTACGGACCTAATTAATATACCTGGATTAATCAATCTGGACTTTGCAGATGTTCAGACCGTTATGAAAGATAAAGGAATTGCACACATCGGTATCGGCTCTGCCAAGGGAGACGACAAAGCCATTGAAGCAATGCAGATTGCAGTATCC
>JBKTKK010000104.1:0-7190 GCA_047242405.1 Lachnospiraceae bacterium
TCTTGACTTGTTCGAATTAAAGTAGTCAAAATACGAAGAACATCCGCCTTTATCATTAAAGGATATCCTTCTCTTTTCTCATCCCATTCTTTATAGATCTCCAAAATATCTGCGCGGATAATATGACTAAGTGGCTCTTCTTTTCCTATTCTATTTTTAAAGTTACTTCCCCTTTCAACAAATGGTTTTAAATAATCATGGTCAAAAAATGCGAGTTTTTCTGCTACAAATTCTGGAGAAAAAATCATTACCATGACTTCCATATCGCTATCTGGTAGATGCCAACCATGGGGTTCGACATTATTAAATATTATAATATCGCCTGACTCCATTGTATATTCCTTCCCATTAACACGATATTGCCCCTGCCCTTTCTCAACATAAGTTATCTCAAAATAACTATGATAATGGTAATATAAAGGACCATTGTTGTTTTTTGGTAATGTTACTTTAAAAATGCGAAACGGGAAATTTTTATCCAGCGGAATACTATCCTTAATTAACTGCATATTGTGCCTTCTTTCTACTTTTTCATTACAGGTAAAATTTTCTATTTTATTTTACTTATAGTATAATGAAAAAGTAAAAAGGTTACAAGCCTTCCCTATTCTTTCTTCAAATTGGTTTCTAATTCCTCAAGCATATTTTCATATTCGCCGCATATAGCAATTCGAAGAAAATCATTGCCTTCCATTCCCTTTATCATAAAATGATTATTTTCTATTTTAAAAAATGGTTGTTTTAACATTGGCAAATATGTAAATCCGCCTAATGGGCGAAGACTTAAAATAAAGGATTTATCAATTGGTTCAGATAATTGATAATCGTATGCATACCAGCCAGCTTCTGCACATCTTTCTAATGATTCTCTTTTTTCAACAATTTTCATATTTGCTCCCTTTATCATGAATTATGAATGAATTGGATAATACGAATCCACTATTTGGGTAATTGCAAAAATTACGGCATCGATTTCTTCCTCTGTTGTCATGCAGGAAATACTAATACGGACAGTACCATCCTCTAATGTGTGCATAGCCTTATGTATGAGTGGGGAGCAGTGTAACCCACAGCGTACTGTAATTTGATAACCTTCGCTTAGAATATAGCCCACATCCGATGCCTTTACCCCATTAATATTCATGCTTAGGACAGGTCCTTGCCGATCATCAAAATCACGATAGAGAACTACATGTTCCAAAGCCTTTAGACCCTCATATAATTTTTGCATCAATCGTTGTTCTTCCTTTTGTATGGCAGAAATTCCACGCTCTAAAAGATAAGAAGTCGAGGCGCAAAGTGCTGCAATACCCGGCATATTTTGCGTACCTACTTCAAATTCAAAATCATCCTTGTAAAGTAACTGGGCACTATTTCTACCAGTCCCTCCATAAATAAATGGCTTTAAAAGTTTCTGATCGCGTATATAAAATCCACCGGTACCAGGAAGACCCAAAAGTCCTTTATGGCCCGTAAAAATAACAGCATCTAATAGCAATTTATCTGTATGTATCGGCATACAACCTGCACTTTGTGATGCATCAACAAGTAAGAAAAGACCATGTTCCTTAGCAAATCGACTTATATTTTCCAAGTTTTGGATACAACCTGTCACATTAGAACAGTGATTTATTATAATTGCAGTACTATTTTTTGTTAACGAATTTTTAATAGCCTCTACCGTAACCATACCATCCGTTTCACATGGAACAATTTTTATTTGATTGGGATTGAACTTATCCATATTAAATAAAGGTCTTAAAATACTATTATGCTCGGTTTGCGTCACCAAAATATCCTTGCTTTTAAAGTCTAGTCCTCGTAATAATGCATTTGCAGACTCGGTAGCACCGGACGTAAAGTAAATTTGTTCCCAATTTTGAGTTCCAATTATTTCACCAATATTTTTCCGTGTTTTCGTCATAAAATCTACTTGGTCACGTAAATTACCACGGAATTGGGAAGCAGGCGCATCACTTAGATACGCCTGCACAGCTTTATGTACACAATTTGGTTTTGGATATGTCGTTGCTGCCTGATTCAGATAAATCATCTTATCATCCTTCCAAAATGTTAAATCCCATAATTTTACTCAATTGTTTTAATTGTTTTTCATAATCACCAAAGATTAATACTTGATGATGTCCAAAGCTTGCTAAGTTATGCATAAATGTTCTGGCATCATCCATTTTAATAAAGTAATATGGACTACAATAGGTTTCTGCAAACTCGGAACGTAATACTTCACCTGTCTTTAAGCACATAGTATCACCCATTGGGTTAAATCTAGCCAGTGTAACTGCATCTTCCTTATTTTCTGTAAAATCAACTTGCAATTTTCCACCAAATCCCTGACCTGTAAATGCCCATAATTTATATTCTAATGGTTTTGTTCCATATCCATTCATACAAAGAGCTGGTACGGCATGATGAATCTTTAATAATTCTTCTCCTTCAAAAGATGGATTTCCCATAAATGCTGGACGTTTTGCTGCATATTGCATAATTGCCATAGCAAGTAAGGCATTTAAATCTTCTTCACATCCACTTGGAATTCCTTCATCCTTCATAAGAGAATGACAGACACAAGGTGTAAATTTACGATCTTGTGGTATTTCAGATGTACAAAGTTCATGGCAAGCAGTAGAAAAAGCATTACATTGATATACATCCATCATTTTCTTTGCTGCGAGGTAATATTTAATGTCATTAATAAACCATTCTGTATTTACTTTTGTTTCTTTTGATCCATTTAATAATTTATCTGCGATTGGTCTAGCTTCTTCATCTGTGATTGCATCCATATATGGCATAATTGCGGTAAATGGAACTTTTATAACCTCCATACCATAACGCTGACGAAGAATTTCTGGATCACGAATTAAACTTTGTACACCAAAAGTTGGTTGGGAACCAGCAGTTAAAACTAACGCTCTAGTATTTGCAACTGCTTTTCTAACCCAAAGAAGATGAGCAATTTCGTTTAAGTCTTTTAAGTCCATGGCAACGTAAGCTTCCACACCTATGGAACGGCAGTAAGCAGAAAAATCAATACCTTCATTCCCATTTTGCATAATTACGATTGGCTTTTTGAATCTTTCAAGCTTTGGAATTCTCCAATTCATGCATAAGAAAAAGTCAATTTTATCAACATCTTCTTCAATGTTTTGAAAAACTTCTTCACTAACGATAAACGATTCATCATAACGAGCATCAATAGGTTCTAAAAATTCAACCTCATCCGTTACCTCTTGTAATTTTTTTACAGACATTTCAAATGCGCGATTTGCTGCAGCATTTTCAGCCTCCATTGTCATATGCTCTTTCTTTCCTGCACGACAAGGACCTTCCCAGAAATGTGAATGTGTTAAACAACCTACGATTGGTCTTACAACTAACTTAATATTCATTGCCTTTTCTTTCATTTCCTATTCCCTCACTTTTTATTTTTTAGATGATTGCGAACATGAGATGCCAAACTTTTTCGTATACGCAATTACCTTTTCACCACATTAATTAAAATACAATTGCAGTAAAATAATTATAATTGGATATTATGTTGTTTTAATATATCAGAAACTTTGATGACATTGCCGGTTTCCATACTCTTTTCCATTGCTTCCATAATAGCTAACGTATGTATTCCTTCTTTAAGGTCTGGCTTTGGTGTTTCCCCTTTATTCATGCATAAAGCAAAGTCTTCCATATAATTCTGATATTCTCCTGCATGATGGGTTTCCGCTTCAAAACGGAAGAAGTATCCGTGTAAATTATCGTAAGTATGTAATTCCGCTGTTTTTTGTACTGGCTGGAAATTCGTATAATATTTTAATTTTGGATAACCTGCACGGCTAATACCTTTTGTTCCACGAAGTGTACAACTTATGGACTGTTCAATTGCACTACCTAAAGTAGGCTCTGCATAAACACCATTCACAGTAGCACAAATTCCATTTTTATCTTTCAAAATAAACTTCATAGTATCTGGTACGCTTAAACCGTAATCTTTTGTGTTCTGGCTAACTACGCCAATTCCATATACATCTTCGATTTCTGGTAAATACCAAGCTGCTAAATCAACTGCATGTATCATAAAGTTATACATCCAAGAAAATCCGGCACTTCTACTCCATGCTCTTTCAAGAAACCATCTGGAGTCACTAATATAGTGGGTTTCAACAGTAGCTAATTCCCCATGTAATCCAGCTTCATAGTCAATTCTTTGTTGCTTTGCCGGTTCAAAATATCTAGAGCTTTGTCCTACGAATACTACTTTTCCAGTTTCTTTTTGGATTCTTAATAATTCATTTGCTTCATCTAAGTTAACCATAAGTGGCTTTGTACAAATAACATGTTTTCCTGCTAATAATGCCATTTTAATATGCTCTGCATGAAGCTGATCTGGTGTAAAAATTCCAATTACTTCAATTTCCGGATTCTTTAACATATCGTTATAATTCAAAGTATATTGATCAAAGTGAAACTCTTCACATCTTTCTTTACATAATTCTTCATTTAAATCACAAATTTGAATTAACTCCCACATAGGGCTTTCTTGAGCGGCTGATATAACACTTCTTCCTTCTCCTAAACCTAGAACCCCTAATTTCCATACTTTACTTACTGCCATAATAAAATTCCTTTCTGCTTGTGTCTTATTGTAAGTATTTTCATAAATTAATCTTACCAAATCCCGTATGGAAAAACTTCCAAAATCTTCTCTTCCTTATGTACTTTCTTCCTAACATTACTGCTATAATTCGTCTTATGTTTTCTTCCTCAAGTCTTTTAAATTGAAATATTTCATAACATAATTAGAGAAATGGAAAGAAAAAGAGAGCATACTGGGAGTGATCAGCCCCAGTATGCTCTCTCTAACTATAGCTTATTTTTCTATTTTTATAATTGCCACCGAGAATGGATGTAATTTTTGTCTTCCACACAAGATTTCATTTGTAGCTAAACAAATACCCTCTTCTATGTCAATCTCTTTTACTTCATCGGTAAAGTTTAAATAGAATTCAAAACGATTTGCTTCATCTTCTCTTACATGGTATTCCACTCCATCGGTTACCTCTTTTGTTTCAATCCCAGCCTTTTTCCATATATCTAACAGAATACGTTCCATGCCTTCCTGTTCGATTCTTGCCCCTACATACCAGGCAATCCCATTGCCATAAACATTGCTCGTAATGACTGGAGTATTTTTATAGAAATCTTTTCCATAAACAGCATGGGTTGTTGCAGTAAGTGGTTTTATAACCTCACAAAGATCTCTTATTTCATAGGCTTGGTTATCCTCGGTAAAGATTGCCTCATTTCTTTCTTCTGGATAGATGGCATCTATTTCTTCTGTATAAAGACCAAATACTTTTGTCAGTCCATCGCCCGGGAATCCACCAAGGTAACAAAGTGTATTCTCATTCACATAGCCCGTTAGATAGGTTGCTAGTAATTGTCCTCCATTTTCAACAAATTTCTTAAGATTTTTTGCAGTCTTTGGTTTTAGTAAATAAAGCATCGGTGCTACTACAACCGCATATGGACTTAAGTCTTCTTCTGAAGAGATGATATCTACTTCCACGCCATGTTTTAAGAAGATGCGATACAGCTCCCGACAAGTTTCTTCATACTTTTTATTTTTACACAATCCTGCCATATCTTGAATCGCCCAGCGGTTATCCCAGTCAAAAATTAAAGCTGCCTTCGCAGGAACAATCGTTCCTTGTACCTCTTGTAATTGTTTTAACCATGCACCGGTTTGGGCTACTTCACGAAACACTCTCGTATCCGACCTTCCTAAATGGTCTAAGACAGCTCCATGGTACTGTTCAAAGGACCCTCTGCCTTTTCTCCATTGAAAATATTGGACCGTGTCAGATCCACAGGCTACCGCTTGCATACACGAAAGATTATGTACCCCTGGTCTCTTTAATTTATTAACTGGATGCCAGTTTACCTGACTTGGTACACTTTCCATTAACATAAATGGCTGCCTTCTCTTAAAGGAGCGCATAATGTGATGATCGAAGGATGTATTGGCAGCCGTCGTGGCCAATGTTTCATAGTTGTTGTTCCAGGCTGGGTAGCTGTCCCATGAAATGACATCGATTTCTTTCGCCAAGACATTATAATCAAGCCCTGGATACAGACACATAAAATTTGTAGTCACTGGAATATTGGGCGTATATTGGCGGAATACTTCGACTTCTGCTTTCAAATAATCGGTCATATTCCAAGTCGTAAATCGTTTCCAGTCTAAATTAAGGCCATGTATACTGCCTTCTCCTCTTGGGGATGGTGGATCAATTTGATCAAAATCGTTAAAGCGATGACTCCAAAAGGTCGTCCACCATTCATGATTCAATTCTTCAATATTATTATGATATTTTGTTCTTAAAAAATCACGGAATTTATTTTTACAATTATCACAATGGCATTCTCCACCTAGCTCATTGGATATGTGCCACATGATTATTCCGGGATGTTTTCCATAGCGCTTAGCTAATCGTTCATTCATCTTATAAACCTTTTCTCGATAGATAGGAGAACTCATACAGTGGTTATGGCGCACCCCATGGGTGTTGGAAACACCCATGGCATTTACACGCATACATTCTGGATATTTTAAATCGAGCCAAGCTGGTCTAGCCCCCGATGGGGTTGCCAAAATAGTATAAATTCCATTTTCGTAAAGACGGTCAATGATAGGATCTAGCCATTCAAAGTGATATTCCCCTTCTACTGGTTCATACATGGACCAAGAAAAAACGCCTAATGTTGCCGTATTCACCCCAGCTTCTTTCATTAAACGAATATCTTCTTCTAATATATCCGGTCGGTCAAGCCACTGTTCTGGATTGTGTCGCCCATGTAAGATGGCATTTACTTGTGGAAATAATATCTGTTTCATAAAACCTCGATTCTGCTCCTTGGCTTAAGCTATATTCTTTTTGCTACGATTACGTCTCTTCCTTTTATGGAAACAACACCGGTCATCTCTGTCTCGGAAATCATATCAAAGACATGGTCACGACCAAAATCAACGGTTCCTTCGTCTTTGCTATGATTTATAACAAAAACCGTCTCCCCTTTCTCGGAATGTCTCTTTGTCACTTCTACATCGGTCCCGGCTTCATACGGAGGGTTTAGTCCTACCTCTGTGCTTATCTGTTGTACAAAATCTTCGA